>DASTAF010000210.1:0-3704 GCA_035713005.1 Acetobacteraceae bacterium | reverse complement strand
GGCGCGGTAGAGCGGCGGCTGGGCGATGAAGAGATGCCCGCGCTCGATCAGCGGGCGCATCTGGCGGAAGAAGAAGGTGAGCAGCAGGGTGCGGATATGCGAGCCGTCCACATCCGCGTCGGTCATGATGACGATGCGGTGATAGCGCAGCTTCTCGATATTGAAGCCGCCCTGCTCCGGGTCCGCCGGACCGATGCCGGTGCCTAAAGCGGTGATCAGCGTGCCGATTTCCGCCGAGGAAAGCATGCGGTCGAACCGCGCCCGCTCGACGTTCAGAATCTTGCCCTTCAGCGGCAGGATGGCCTGGAACTTCCTATCCCGCCCCTGCTTGGCCGAGCCGCCCGCCGAATCGCCCTCGACGATGAAGATCTCGGATTTGGCCGGATCGCGCTCCTGGCAGTCGGCCAGCTTGCCGGGCAGGGTGGAAACATCGAGCACGCCCTTGCGCCGGGTGAGCTCGCGCGCCCGCCGCGCCGCCTCCCGCGCCGCCGCGGCGTCGATCACCTTCTGGACGATCAGCTTCGCCTCCTTCGGATGCGTCTCGAACCAATGGGCGATGACATCCGCCACCGCCGCCTGCACCACCGGCTGCACTTCCGAGGAGATCAGCTTGTCCTTGGTCTGGGAGGAGAATTTCGGGTCCGGCACCTTCACCGAAAGCACCGCCGTCAGCCCTTCGCGCATATCCTCGCCGGAGAGCGAGAGATTCTCCTTCTTGCCGTTCTGCTCGGCATAGCGGGAGACCACGCGGGTCAGCGCCGCCCGGAATCCGGCCAGATGGGTGCCGCCATCGCGCTGCACGATGTTGTTGGTGTAGCAGAGCATGGTCTCGTGGAAGGAATCGTTCCAGGACAGGGCGAATTCCACCCGGATGCCGGAAGCCTCGTCCGCCACCACGCCGCTGATCGGCGGGGTGAAGAAGGAGGCCTTCGCCCGGTCCAGCCAGGCGGCGAACTCGATCAGCCCGCCCTCGTAGCAGAATTTCGCCTCCTCCACCGTCGCGTGCCGCTCGTCGCGCAGCAGGATGGAGAGGCCGGAATTCAGGAAGGCCAGCTCGCGCAGGCGGCGCTCGAAGATGCCGTAATCGAACTCGACATGGGTGAAGGTGCCGGAGGAGGGCTTGAACGTCACCTCGGTGCCGGGGCCGCGCTCGGCGGGCCCGACGCGCTTCAGCGGCGCCACCGTCTCCCCATGCTCGAAGCGGATGAAATGCTCCGCATGGTCGCGCCAGATGCGCACCTCCATCCATTCGGAAAGCGCGTTCACCACCGCGGCGCCCACCCCGTGCAGCCCGCCCGAGACCTTGTAGGAATTCTGGTTGAACTTGCCGCCGGCATGCAGCTTGGTCAGCACCACCTCGGCGGCGGAAACGCCTTCCTCGGCATGGATGTCGGTCGGGATGCCGCGCCCGTCATCGCGCACGGTCATCGAGCCGTCGCCGTTCAGCACCACCTCGACATGGGTGGCGTAGCCGGCCTGGGCCTCGTCCACCGCGTTGTCGATGATCTCGAAGCCCATGTGGTGCAGGCCGGAGCCGTCATCCGTGTCGCCGATATACATGCCCGGGCGCTTTCGCACCGCGTCCAGCCCGCGCAGCACGCTGATCGAGGCCGCGTCGTAAGCGGCTTCGGGGACGGCAGGGGACGGATTGACGGGGGACAAGCCAGTGGAAGCGGCGATTTCAGACATGCCGATAAAACGCTCCGGAACAAGGGAATTTCATCCGGCTTTATAGCCCGAAACCGCGGATTCTCCTAATCGGCGCGCGCCATCGCGGCGCTGAGCGCGGCGTTGTCCAGAAGCCGCCGCGTGCGCGCCTGGATCAGCGCCAGCCGGGCCTGCCGCCAGGTGATCTCCGCCGTCAGCACGCTGTTGTAGTCGATCCCGCCAAGGGCGAATTGCCGCCGCGCGAGGCGGAAGGTGGCCCGCGCCGCCGCCGCCGCTTCCCGCGCCTGCTCCGTCGCCGCCCGGTCCTCCTCGACATGGCGCAGCGCGTCCGCCACCTGCTGGAAGGCGGTGAGCACGGTGTTCCGGTAGTCATCCAGCGCCACCGCCAGCCCCGCCCGCGCCGCTTGCCTGCTGGCGCGCAACTCACCCCCGTCGAGCAGCGGCGTCAGCAGGTTTCCGGCCAGGGTCCACAAGGCGGCGCCGGGCTCGAACAGCGTGTTGATCGCCTCCGAGGCATAGCCGCCCTGGGCCGAGAGGCTGAGCTGCGGATAGAGCGCCGCCGCCGCCTGCCCGAGCGCCGCGTGGCGCGCCGCGACCAGCGCCCTCGCGGCCCTGATGTCGGGCCGGTTCTCCAGGAAGCGCGAGGGCACGGAGAGGCTGATCTCCGCCGGCAGGGAAAAATCGCCGAGGCGGAAGGGCGGGGCGGCGAAATCCGCCGGCAGCACCCCGGCCAGCACGGCGAGGCTGTGGCGCGCGGCGCTCGCCTGCCCTTCCAGCGGCGGCAGTTGCGCCGCCGTGGCCAGATATTCGGATTTCTGCTGCAGCACCGGCAGCATGGGAATCGCGCCCGCCGCGAATTCGCCCCGCACCAGCCGCAAAAGCCGCGCCTCGCCCGCCGCCAGCGCCTGGGTGTTGGCGATCCGCGCCTCCAGCCCGGCGAGGGTGATCGCCGCGTCCACGATGTTCTGCGCCAGCGTGAGCCGCGCCGCATCGGCCTCGGCGCGCTGATAGGCCGCCAGCGCCCGCCCGTTGCGGAACGCGTAATGCCGCGCCCCGAACAGGCCGGGATTGTAGCTGATCGTTCCGGTCAGCTCGTAAACCGTATAGGGCGGAAACCCGTAGGGGCCGGCCGGAAATGCCTGCCGCGTCGCGCCCGGCGTCACCTCCAAATGCGGCAGGAAGGCGCCGTTCGCCGCCGCCGCCTGGGCTTTTGCCCGCGCGATGCGCGCCCGCGCCGCCGCCAGGCCCGGATTGTCCGCCAGCCCTTCCGCCACCAGCCCCTCCAGCGCCGGGTTGTGAAATTCCCGCCACCAGGCCAGCGCCTCGTCCCGGCGCCGGACCGGCCGGCCGCCCAGATGCGCGGGGATGCCGCCCGGCACATAGCCAGCCGCAGCCACGCGCGTATCCGCCCGCCGCACCGGCACCGCGCAGCCGGCGAGCAGCAGGGCGGCGGCCCCGGCGGCGGCGAGACGCCATCCCTTCATTATACTCAGGATGAGCATAATTCCGGGAGCGGCATCCGCCGGCGGTTCATGCCCCGATGGCGCGGTCCAGCCGGGCCATCGCCCGCTCCCGCCCGATCAGCGGCAGCAGCGGCGCCAGCTCCGGGCCATGCGCCTCTCCGGTCAGGGCAAGGCGCAGCGGCAGGTAGAGCGCCTTGCCCCGGGCGCCGGTGGCGGCGGAGACGGCCATGGTCCAGCCCTTCCAGCTGTTCTCGTTCCAGGGTTCGTCGGGCAGGGCGGCGCGGGCGGCGGCGAGCAGCCCCTTCGCCTCCGGCAGATCGACGGAGTCGATGTCTCCATTGGTCACCTGCCACCAGAACCGGGCCTCGGAGAGCAGGTCGAGATTGCCGCGTATCGCCAGCCAGAAGGCTTCGGTGGCGCCTTCCGGCAGCCGGTCCCGCACCTCCTCGAAGCTCAGCCCGTGCAGCACGCGCCGGTTCAGCGCCAGCAGCTGCTTCGGGTCGAAGCGCGGGGTGCCATGGCCGAAATCGGCGAGGTCGAAATCCGCCGCCAGCTCGTCCAGCGGCAGCGGCA
>DASTAF010000209.1:0-6434 GCA_035713005.1 Acetobacteraceae bacterium | reverse complement strand
ATAGCCCTCGAAGCCGATCCCGGTCAGCGCCGCCGCCGATTCCGCCCGCAGATCGGGATATATGCCGCCCTGCACGATGCCGAACTGGCCGTAGCCTTCGCGCCGCACGAAAGCCGCCCGCGAGCGTTCCGCCCAGCGCATCGACATGCCCATGGAGCGCGCCGCCTCCTCATGCGTTGCCGGATGCGGCGTGCATTCGTCCAGCGCCATGGTGATGGTGGCATCCAGCAGATGCTGGATCTCGGTGGAGCGCTCTGGTGAGAGGAAGTGCCTGGCTCCGTCAATATGCGACTGGAAGGTAACGCCCTTCTCGTCCATCTTCCGCAAGCCGGAGAGGGACATCACCTGGAAGCCGCCGGAATCGGTGAGGATGATGCCGGGCCAGTCCATCATCCGGTGCAGCCCGCCAAGCCGCGCCACCCGCTCGGCGCCAGGGCGCAGCATCAGGTGATAGGTGTTGCCAAGCACGATCTCGGTGCCGGTCGCCCGCACTGAATCCGCCATCATCGCCTTGACCGTGCCGGCGGTGCCGACCGCCATGAAGGCGGGGGTTTCGGCGGTGCCATGGGCGGTGGCGATGCGCCCGCGCCGCGCCATCCCGTCAGTTGCCAGCAGATCGAAGCCAAATTTCATCGTGGTTCCAGCAGCGTAGCGTCGCCATAGGAATAGAAGCGGTAGCCCGCCGAGATCGCGTGGGCATAGGCGCGGCGAATCGGCTCGATCCCGGCGAAGGCGGAGACCAGCATCAGCAGGGTGGAGCGCGGCAGGTGAAAATTGGTCATCAGCAGATCGGCGGCTCGGAACCGGTAGCCGGGCAGGATGAACAAGGAGGTCTCGCCGCGCCAGGGCCTGATGATCCCGTCCTCGTCGGCGGCGGTTTCCAGCAGCCGCAGGCTGGTGGTGCCGACGGCAACGATGCGCCCGCCCGCCTCGCGCGCCGCGTTGATGGCAGCGGCGGCGGCATCACCGATCTCACCCCGCTCGGCATGCATCTCGTGCCGGCTCACATCCTCGGTGCGGACAGGCAGGAAGGTTCCGGCGCCCACATGCAGGGTGATCCGGACAAGGGCGATATTCTGCTCCGCCAGCCGCGCCAGCAGCGCCTCAGTGAAATGCAGTCCGGCGGTCGGCGCGGCGACAGCACCCTCATGTTCGGCGAACATGGTCTGGTAGTCCTGCCGGTCCTGCTCGGTGATGCCCTCCGGGCGGGCGATATAGGGCGGCACGGCGAGCGCCCCTGCCTGTTCCAGTGCCCGCCGGAACGCCTCGCCTTCCAGGCTGAATGCCAGGATGGCGGAACCATCTGCCCGGCGCTCCACCACCCTCGCCGCGAAACCATCCGCCCCTTCGATGATAATCGTCTCGCCCGGCCTCGCCCGCCGCGCGTTGCGCAGCAGCACGCGCCAAGAGCCGTCCGGCTGGGGTTGATCGAGGGTGATGCCGATCCGCGCCTCGCCACGCATCCCCGTCAGTTCGGCCGGGATCACCTTCGTGTCGTTCACCACCAGGCAGTCGCCGGGACGGAGCAAGTCCGGCAGGTCCCGCACGTGGTGATCGGCGAGCGCCCCGCCCCGCACATGCAGCAGCCGCGCGGCATCCCGCGGCATCGCGGGATGGGAGGCGATCCGCCCGGGCGGCAGCGCGTAGTCGAATTCGTCGAGTTTCATGGCAAGGCTTCAGGCAGGGGTGGGGGCCAGCCTGCGGGTGAGGTGGATCAGCGGCAGGGCGAAGGCGATGGACCAGGTCTTGCCGATGATCTGGCCGGGCAGCAGCGCCAGCGAGCCGAAGGCAAGGGAAAGGAACACTATGGAATCGATGACGATGCCCGCCGCCGAGGATGCCAGCACCGCTCGCAGCAGGCCGCGCCGTTGCAGCGGCGTGTAGATGGCGAAATCGGCGAGTTCGGAGAGCAGGAAGGCGCTGGCCGAGGCGCGCACCAGTGAGACCGGCGCCACCAGGATCGAGAGCAGGGCGCCCGCGATGATCGCCAGCACGCCGAAGCGGGCGCCGAGGCAACGCTGCACGATGTCGCGCAGCACCAGCGCCACCCCTGCAGTCAGCACGCCCGATGGCGCCATGATGCCCGGAGCCACCGGAATCAGGCAGGGGCCATGGGCCAGGCAGACCTCGCCCACATGACCAATCATCCAGTTGGCAAGGGGAATCGCGCCCAGGAAGAGCAGGAAGGCCAAGACACCGAGATGGCGGGCGGAGCGGTTCATCACTCAGTCCGTGAGATAGGTCGCGATCTCGATGAGGTTGCCATCCGGATCGCGGCAATAGACCGAGCGCATCGGCCCGAGCGCGCCGAACTTCACCGCCGGCCCCTCGGCGATCTCCACCTTCTGGGTCCTGAGATGGGCGACGATATCCTCCGCCCCCAAGGCGGCGACGAAGCAGAGATCGAGCGAGCCGGAGCGCGGCGCGGTGGCGTGCGGCGAGAATTCCGCCCCCAGCCGGTGCAGGTTGAGCTTCTGGGAGCCGAATCTGAGCGCGATCCGCCGGTCCTCGCCGAATTCCTCCCGCTCCATGCCCAGCACGCGCTCATACCAGGCGGCGGTCGCCTCCGGATCGGCGCAGGTCAGCACCACATGGTCGATGCGGTCGACGGTGAACTTCATCGGCCTATACGAGTTCCGCGAAGAAGTCGTTGCCCTTGTCGTCCATCACGATGAAGGCCGGGAAATTCTCTACCTTAATACGCCAGATGGCTTCCATGCCCAGCTCCGGATATTCGAGCAACTCGACCGACTTGATGTTGTCGCGCGCCAGGATCGCCGCTGGGCCGCCAATCGAGCCGAGATAGAAGCCGCCATAGGTCTTGCAGGCGTTCCGCACCGCCGCCGAGCGGTTGCCCTTGGCGAGCATGATCATCGAGCCGCCGGCCTTCTGGAATTCCTCGACATAGGAGTCCATCCGTCCAGCGGTGGTCGGGCCAAAGCTGCCGGTCGCCATGCCCTCCGGCGTCTTCGCCGGACCGGCATAGTAGATCGGGTGGCTTTTGAAGTAATCGGGCAGGCCCTCGCCGCGATCCAGCCGTTCCTTCAGCTTGGCATGGGCGATGTCGCGCGCGACGATGATGGTGCCGTTCAGCGCCACCCGGGTCTTCACCGGATGCCTGGAAAGCTGGGCGAGGATTTCCGGCATCGGCCGTTCGAGATCGATGCTCACCACCTCGCCGCCAAGCCCGGCCTCGGTGACTTCCGGCAGGTATTTCGCCGGATCGGTCTCCAGCCGCTCCAGGAACACCCCGTCCTTCGTGATCCTCGCCCGGATCTGACGGTCCGCTGAGCAGGAGACGCCCAGGCCCACGGGGAGCGAGGCGCCATGGCGCGGCAGGCGGATGACCCGCACGTCGTGGCAGAAATACTTGCCGCCGAACTGCGCGCCGATGCCGATATGGCGCGTCATCTCCAGCACCTGCTGCTCCAGCTCGATATCGCGGAAGGCGTGACCCGAGCGCGAGCCTTGGGTCGGCAGCGCGTCCAGCCACCGGGTCGAGGCAAGCTTCACCGCCTTCATCGTCTGCTCGGCCGAAGTGCCGCCGATGACAATGGCGAGGTGATAGGGCGGGCAGGCGGCGGTGCCGAGGGTCTTCACCTTGGCCTCGATGAAGCTCATCAGTTTTGCAGGCGAGAGGATGGCGCGGGTTTCCTGGAACAGGAAGCTCTTGTTGGCCGAGCCGCCGCCCTTGGCGACGAACATCAGCTCGAACTCCTCGGCATGGGCCTCGCCGGGCGCGGCGAGTATGTCGAACTGCACCGGCAGGTTGGTGCCGGTATTCACCTCGTCATACATGGAAAGCGGCGCCATCTGCGAATAGCGCAGATTTGTTTCTGTATAGGTGCGGGCAACGCCGCGGGAAAAGGCCTCCTCCTCGTCGCCCTGCACCCAGACGCGCTGGCCCTTCTTGCCGAAGACGATGGCGGTGCCGGTATCCTGGCACATGGGCAGTACGCCGGCGGCGGCGATGTTGGCGTTCTTGAGGAACTCCATCGCCACGTAGCGGTCGTTCTCTGAAGCTTCGGGATCGTCGAGAATGGCGCGGAGCTGACCGAGATGGCCGGGGCGCAGCAGGTGGGCGATGTCGCGAAAGGCCTCGAAGGCGAGGGCGCTCAGCGTCTCGGGAGCAATCTTCACCACCGTCCTGCCCTCCACCTCGATGGTGGAGACGCCGCCAAGGTCGAGCCTGCGCCATTCAGTCTCGTCCGGCCCCAGGGGGAACATCGGCGAATAGGTGGAATCGGCGGCGGGGGCGCGTTTGGCTTCGGCGTTCATGCTTTGGTTCCTCTATTCCTTGGGCGGCGTGCGGCGGCGGAAGGCATCGAGACTGACGACCTCGGCCTCGCCTGAGGGCGGCTCCGGCTCGGTCACGATCTGCAGCCTTGGCGGCTCAGGCCTGGCTTCCGGCTGCGGCTCTGGCGGGGCTTCCGGCTGGGCCTCCTCCATCTCGACCTCGCAGCGCAGCCCCACCTGCACGGCGGGATCGACGAAGGTGGAGACAGCCTCGAACGGCACGCCGAGCTGCGCCGGCACGCCGCCGAAATCCAGCGTCACCGAGAAGCGGTCTCCCGCCTCGTCCACCGCGAGGTTGCGGAACTGGTGCTGCAGGACGATGGTGATCTCTTCCGGATATTTCGCCCGCACCCGTTCCGGCATCACCACGCCGGGATGATCGGTGCGGAAGGTGATGTAGAAGTGATGATCGCCCGGCAGCCCTTCCGCGGCGGCGAACTGCAGCGCGCGGAGGATGACGAGGCGGGAGGCCTCGTTGGTCCAGCGGTCATAGGGCAGCAAGCTTTCCCTTTCGGGGGTATCGTCCTCGGCCAATTCACAAGTCTCCTGCGCGGCATGGTCCAGCGGCGCCGCTATCCTGACTGGCGCTCGTAATGCCGGTAATATTTCTCCGTGACCAGATCGGTCTGCACCACCACGGCTATGTCCGTGGTGTTGAACTGCCAGTCGATCACCGCCCCGTCGCCGACGAAGCCGCCCAGGCGCAGATAGCCCTTGATCAGCGGCGGCAGGGCGTTCAGCGCCCGCCTGGAATCGATCGTCTCCGGGTTCAGCCGCCGCATCTCCACGAAGCGGGAGGGAAGCGCGCGGGGGCGGATCTGCTCCGGGGCCAGATGGGCCGTGTGCAGATAGCTCAGTTCGACCGCCAGCGCGTCGGGATCGGTGCCGGGCAGGCTGGCGCAGCCGAACATCAGGTCGATCTCGTGCAGGAATACATAGGCGGCGATGCCGCGCCAGAGCATCTGCATCACCGCCCGCGAGCGATAGGCGGTATCAACGCAGGAGCGCCCCAGCTCCAGCAGTCTTCCAGGAAAGCGCTGCAGGGCCGAAATGTCGTATTCATCGGCGGAATAGAAGCGGCCGATCCTCGCCGCGGCTTCCTGCCGGATCAGCCGGTAGGTGCCGACCACGCCCGAAGCGCCTTCGCCGAGATCGTGGTCGATCACCAGCAAGTGATCCGCGATCGCATCGAAACCGTCCCGGTCCCGCTCGGTGGCGAGCGCCTCGGCATCGGGCTTCGCCCCCATTTCCTGATAGAAGATGCGGTAGCGCAGGGCCTGCACAGCATCCAACTCGTCCGGCGTGGCCGCCAGCCGCACGCCGAGATTGCCGGCCCGCAATTCGGCGAAGCCGGGAGCGAAGCTGACGGTGTCCTGCTGCGTCATCGCCTGCTGGTTCGTCATGGATCAGGTTCCGGTCTCGCCCGAGGCCGCCGGCTCCTGCCTGCGGCGGCCGAACATCTCGATTTTGAGGGATACGAGGTCGAACCCATGCCGCGCCGCGATTCTGCGCATAAGGGCCTCGGTTTCGGGATCGTCGAACTCGATCACGCGGCCCGTCTCCTGATCCACCAGATGAAAATGATCGTGTTCGCCCGAAGGCTCATAGCGGGCGCGGCGGCTGCCGAGGCTGCGCCTTTCCAGGATGCCATGTTGTTCCAGAAGCCTGACCGTGCGATAGACCGTCGCCAGCGATATGCCGGGATCGAGGTCATGCGCGCGCCGGTGAAGCTCCTCCACGTTCGGATGATCGGTGGCCTCCGAGAGCACCCGGGCGATGACGCGGCGGGGGCCGGTCATCTTCAGACCGCTGGCCACGCACTGACGTTCGATCCGGCTGTCCATGAGGCGGGTTGTGGACCATCTCCACGGTCCGGTCCACCCCGGCCTTCCGCCATACCGGGATCAGCGCCGCTTGCCGCCCGGCTTGGTGCCCAGCCCGATTTTCTTGGCCAGCGAGGAGCGCTGCTTGGCATAGTTCGGCGCCACCATCGGGTAGCTCGCATCGAGCTCCCAGCGCTCGCGATACTGTTCCGGAGTCATGTTGTAGGCGGACTTCAAGTGGCGGCGAAGCATTTTCAGCTTCTTGCCGTCCTCCAGGCAAATAATATAATCCGGAAACACGGACTTCTTCGGGTT
>DASTAF010000208.1:0-2785 GCA_035713005.1 Acetobacteraceae bacterium | reverse complement strand
ACCTGATAGCCGGCGCTGGCGCCGGAAGCGCGGTATCTGGTCGGGAAATTCTCGGTATAGAAGGTCGGGATGGCGCCATAGCCGAAGCCGAACACGAAGCCGAAGCCGATGACATCGGCGAGCACCGCCAGGCCGAAGCTGTGGGTGTTGATCAGGTAGAAATACGGAATGGCGAAGACGAGGAACACCACCGCCGCGATCAGCAATATCGTCCGGCGGTTGATGATGTCCGCCAGCAGGGAGCCGATGATCATGAAGACCAGCATGAAGGCGGCGGCGATCAGCCCGATCTCCTCCGCCTGCAGGGCGGTGAAGCCCACCGCCTTCATGTAGCCGGTGCCGAAGACGAAGCAGAGGAAGAAGGCGCCGCCGAACATGGCGTTCACCAGCGAGGTGCGCAGGATGCGCGGCCACATCTCCCGCCAGACCCGGCCGGCCGGATAGTCCAGCACCTCGCGCTCCGCCTTGTGGCGCTCGAAGACGAAGCTGTCCTCGGTGCGGGAGCGGATGATGATGCCGACGATGGCGACCAGGAAGCCGACATAGAAGAAGATGCGCCAGCCCCAGGCGATGAAGGCGGCGTGCGACATCAGCGATTTCACGAGGATCACCGAGCCGAAGCCCAGCAGCAGGCCGATGGGGATGGCGAAGCCCACCCAGGCGCCCCAGAAGGCGCGGCGCTTCGAATTGGCCGCCTGCTCGACCACCCAGGTCGAGGCGGTGCCGAACTCGGCGCCGAAACTGATGCCCTGGGCGAGGCGGAAGATGATCAGCAGGGCAGGGGCGGCGGCGCCGATGCGGTCATAACCGGGGGTGAGCCCGATCAGCAGGGTGCTGACGCCCATCAGCAGCAGGGCATAGACCATCGCGTCCTTGCGCCCGCGCCGGTCGGCGATGTTGCCGAAGATGAAGGCGCCGACCGGGCGGATGATGATGCCGATGCCGTAGACGCCGATGGCCCCGGCCACGGCGGCGAGCCCCGGCAGCTTGAAGAATATCCCGCCCCAGATCGTCGCGGCGATGACGCCGGTGACCAGGAAGTCGTACTGCTCGATCACCGAGCCGATGATGCTGGCGAGCGCCACCTGGTAGATCTGCCGGTCGGTCGGGTTGCCGATGCCGGCAGTCGCGATTCTCCTGTCCATGTCGAAAGCCTCCTGATTTGTTGGTTTTATGAGGCGCCGGAACGCCCGGGCCGGGCCGGGTACTTGCTCGCCTGCCTGATGGCAGTAGCGGCAGCATGGCGGATCGGCAAGCGCAAAGCGGCCGCGCCTGGCACTGGTGGCGGGGCTGCGCGACTCGTATTCCTGAACTGTGGATAAATTGCTATACTGGCGGTTATGCCACAGGACGGATCGCAGCGGATGGACCAGAACGAGACGATGCTCGCGGAGCGCGCCGCGCCGCTTTCGGTCACCGGGCCGGAGCCGCGCCGCGCCTTCGCCATCATCGCCCATCCCGATGCCGGCAAGACCACGCTGACCGAGAAGCTGCTGCTGTTCGGCGGCGCCATCCACGAGGCGGGGATGGTGAAGGCCCGGCGCGAGCGCCGCCATACCCGCTCGGACTGGATGAAGATCGAGCAGCAGCGCGGCATCTCGGTCTCCAGCTCGGTGATGAATTTCCGCTACCATGACGTCGTGTTCAACCTGCTGGACACGCCGGGCCACGAGGATTTCAGCGAGGACACCTATCGCACGCTGACCGCGGTGGACTCGGCGGTAATGGTGATCGACGCCGCCAAGGGCATCGAGGCGCAGACCCGCAAGCTCTTCGAGGTCTGCCGGATGCGCGACATCCCCATCGTCACCTTCATCAACAAGGTGGACCGCGAGGGGCGCAGCCCCTTCGAGCTGCTCGACGAGATCGCCGATGCGCTGCAGCTCGATGTCTCGCCCCGCACCTGGCCGGTGGGCATGGGTGGGCTGTTCCGCGGCTGCTACGACCTGGCGAATGGGCGGATGATCGGCGCCAGGCGCCCCGGCGAGGCGGAGGATGCGGCGGATGCGGCACTTCCCGCCGACCGGCGCGAGGCGCTGGCCGAGGAGATCGAGCTGATCGGGGTGGGCTATCCGGAATTCGACCTCGACTCCTTTCGCGCCGGGCACATGACGCCGGTTTATTTCGGCAGCGCGCTGAAGGATTTCGGGGTGCGGGAATTGCTGGACGCGCTGGTGGATTTCGCCCCGCCACCCCGCGCCCTGCCGACCGATACCCGCCTCGTCGAGCCGGACGAGGAGAAGGTGAGCGGCTTCGTCTTCAAGGTGCAGGCGAACATGGACCCGAACCACCGGGACCGCATCGCCTTCACCCGCATCTGCTCCGGCCGGTTCCAGCGCGGCATGAAGCTGCAGCATGTGCGCTCGGGCAAGGCGATGGCGGTGCAGTCCCCCATCTTCTTCTTCGCCCAGGACCGCTCGCTGGCCGAGGAGGCCTGGCCGGGCGACATCATCGGCATCCCCAATCACGGCTCGCTGCGGGTGGGCGACACGCTGACCGAGGGCGAGGCGATGCGCTTCACCGGCATTCCGAATTTCGCGCCGGAAATCCTGCGGCGGGTGCGGCTGGACGATCCGATGCGGGCCAAGCAGATGCGCAAGGCGCTGACCGATCTGGCCGAGGAAGGGGTGACGCAGATATTCCGCCCGATCCAGGGCTCGGAATGGATCGTCGGCGTGGTCGGGGCCCTGCAGCTCGACGTGCTGGCGACGAGGATCGAGCAGGAATACCGGCTGCGCATCGGCTTCGAGGCGGCGCCATACGAGCTGGTGCGCTGGGTCGGCTC
>DASTAF010000207.1:0-5699 GCA_035713005.1 Acetobacteraceae bacterium | reverse complement strand
CTGCGCCAGGCGCTGCGGCGGCTGGAGCCGTGGCAGCTCTGGGTCAATCCCGATTGCGGCCTGAAGACGAGGCGCTGGCAGGAGGTGCGCCCGGCGCTGGCCAACATGGTCGCGGCGGCGCGGGCGCTGCGCGCGGGCTGAGCGGGGCGGGGCGGGCGGGGATTTCCCTGCCCGTTCACGCTCCGAAGCGGCGGTCGCGGCGCTGGAAGGAGCGGATCGCCCGCAGAAAGTCGATCCGGCGGAAGGCCGGCCAGTTCACGTCGGTGAAGTGCAGCTCGCTGTGCACGCTCTGCCAGAGCAGGAAGCCGGAGAGGCGCACCTCGCCGCTGGTGCGGATGATCAGGTCGGGGTCCGGCAGGTCCGAGAGGTAGAGATGCCGGCGGATCGCCTCCGGGCTGACCGCCGCCGCCGCCTGCTCGATGGAGAGGCCTTGCCGCGCGCAGTCGGCGAGCAGGGCGCGCACCGCGTCGGCGATCTCCTCCCGCCCGCCATACCCTACCGCAAGGGTGACGGTCATCTGATCGTTGCCCAGGGTTGCCGCCTGCGCCGCGTCGATCGCCTCCAGCAGCGGCGCCGGCAGGATTTCCCGCCGCCCGATCGCCGCCACCCTCACCCCACGGCGACGGAGACGCGGATCGGCGACCAGGGCGCGCATCTTCGCCTCCACCGCGCCGAGAATGCCGTCGATCTCCGAGGCGGGGCGGCTGAGATTATCAGGGGAGAAGACCCAGAGCGTCACCGCCTGGATGCCGAGTTCGGCGCTCCAGGCGAGAATCTCGTCGAGCTTGGCGGCGCCGATCCGGTAGATGGCCTGCGGATCGCGCATGCCGTTGGCCCGGGCATGGCGGCGGTTGCCGTCGAGGATGATGCCGACATGGCGGGGCAGGGGCGCCGCCGCGACCTCGCGCGCCAGCCGCCGCTCATAGAGATCATAGACCGGCTTGCGGATCAGGCGGCGCAGCGGGGCGGATGCCGCGCGCATGAGCCGGTCGGCCGGGTATTCCCGCGACAGCCCCGCCTCGAACACGTCCAGCGCGCGCGCCAGCGCCCCATCCCGGCTGCCCATCGGCATCTCCCTCCGCTCCCGGCCGGATGCTCCGGCGCGGACTCGGCAAGCTGAAAAGAACGGCGCGGAAGCTAGCCTCTTTTGCGGAAAAGAGAAGCGCAAAACTTTTTCACCTGCCGGCCAGACTCCGGCGGGTTCAGCTCATGACGCCGATCTGCCAGGGGACGAATTCGTAGCGCCCCACCCCCAGCAGCTCGCTCTTCGATTTCCCACCCGATGCCGTCCGCAGCAGCAGCCGGAAGATGCGCTCACCCATCTCCCCCAGCGTCACCGTGCCATCGAGAATTTCGCCGCAATTGATGTCCATGTCCTCCTCCAGCCGCCGGAACATCGGCGTGTTGGTGGCGAGCTTGACCGAAGGCGCGGGCCTGGCGCCGAACATCGAGCCGCGCCCGGTGGTGAAGGCGATGAGATTGGCGCCGCCCGCCACCTGCCCGGTGGCGGAGACGGGATCGAAGCCCGGCGTGTCCATGAAGACCAGGCCCCTCGCCGTCACCGGCTCGGCATATTTATACACTTCCATCAGCGGGCCGGTGCCGCCCTTCATCGAGGAGCCAAGCGACTTCTCGAAGATGTTGGCGAGCCCGCCCATCTGGTTGCCGGGGCTGACCACGCCGTTGATCTGCGTATCCCGCCCGGCATTGTATTCCTCCTTCCACCAGCGGATGCGCTCGATCAGCTTCTCGCCCACTTTGCTGCTCACCGCCCGGCGCGTCAGCGTGTGCTCGACGCCGTAGATTTCCGGCGTCTCGGAGAGGATCGCGGTGCCGCCATGCCGCACGAGGATATCCATCGCCGCGCCCAGGGCGGGATTCGCGGTGATCGAGGAGAACCCGTCCGAGCCGCCGCATTGCAGCCCGACGATGAGATGGGCGGCGGAAACCGGCTGCCGCGCGACGCGGTTCGCTTCCGGCAGAATCGCCTTCACCGCCTCGATCCCGGCCTCGATGGTTCTGCGCGTCCCGCCGGTCTCCTGCATGGTGAAGGTTCTGAGATTTGGCCCCACCGACAGCCCCTGCTCGGCCATCAGCCCGGCGATCTGGTTGCGTTCGCAGCCCAGGCCGACGATCAGCGCCGCGGCCAGATTCGGGTGGCGGATATAACCCGCCATGGTCCGGCGGAGCAGCGCCATCGGCTCGCCCGTCATCTCCATGCCGCAGCCGAGGCCATGGCTGAAGGCGGCCACCCCGTCCACATTGGGATAATCCGCGAGGCGCTCGGGGGTGAAATGATCGGCGATGGCGTGAACCACCGTGGCCGAGCAGTTCACCGTCGAGACGATGCCGACATAGTTGCGGGTGGCGACGCGCCCGTCCGCCCGCACGATGCCCTGGAAGCTGGCGCGCTCCGCCTCCGGCAGCATCTCCACCGGGCGGTAATCGGCGCCATGGGCATAATCCCGGTCGAACTCGCGGAACTCGGTATTGTGGCTGTGGACCATGGCGCCGGGGGCGATGTCCTCCGCCGCGAAGCCGATGGTGACGTTGTATTTGCGGATCGGCTCGCCCTTCGCGATCGGGCGGCTCGCGATCTTCCAGCCGGGCTGCACCGCATCCAGGCTGACGATCCCCTCCGGCAGCCCGGCGCCGGGCGCGACGGGCACGCGGGCGACGACGACATTGTCCTCCGGGTTCAGCCGGATGACGGGGCCTGTCATGCGCTTGGCGGAGAGATCGATCATTCTGGACCCTGGGTTTTCGTTGCCGGGCCGGTGCCGGCCAGCCCAAGGGCTACCCGCCCGCCCGCGACTCCGCAAGCTCTCGCGGCAGGGTCACTTCCCCTTCCGGCCCGGCGCGCTAAACTCGCCACCCAGCAAGCGAGGGAGAAACCAGCATGACGTCACTGAAGCTGCGGACCGGCGGGCGCATCCTCATCGACCAGCTCCAGGCGCAGGGGGTGGAGCATGTGTTCTGCGTCCCCGGCGAGAGCTATCTGGCGGCGCTGGACGCGCTGCACGATTCGCCGATCCAGGTGACGATCTGCCGCCAGGAAGGCGGTGCCGCGATGATGGCCGAGGCGCATGGCAAGCTGACCGGCCGGCCGGGGATATGCTTCGTCACCCGCGGGCCAGGGGCCACCAATGCCTCGCCGGGCGTCCACATCGCCCGGCAGGATTCGACGCCGATGATCCTGTTCGTCGGCCAGATCGCGCGCGGGATGCGCGGGCGGGAAGCCTTCCAGGAGCTGGACTACCGCGCCGTCTTCGGCTCGGCGGCGAAATGGGCGGTGGAGATCGACGATGCCGCGCGCATCCCCGAGATCATCTCCCGCGCCTTCCATGCCGCCTGCTCGGGCCGCCCCGGCCCCGTGGTGGTGGCGCTGCCGGAGGACATGCTGACCGAGACGGCGGCGGTGGGCGATGCGCGGCGGGTGGAGATCGCCGAGGCGGCGCCGGCGGCGGATGACCTCGCGCGCCTCGCCGATCTGCTGGGCAAGGCGCGGCGGCCGGCAATCATCGCCGGCGGCAGCCGCTGGGATCAGCAGGCGGTGGATGGGCTGGCGCGGTTTTCGGAGCGATTCGAGCTGCCCGTGGCCGTCTCCTTCCGCCGCCAGTCGCTGTTTCCCGCCTCGCACCCGAATTTCATCGGCGATATCGGCGTCGGCGCCAACCCGAAGCTGGTCGAGTTCCTCCGCAGCTCCGACCTGATCCTGCTGCTCGGCGGCCGGTTTTCGGAGATGCCGAGCCAGGGCTACACGCTGCTCGGCATTCCGGTGCCGTCTCAGACCTTCGTGCACGTCCATCCGGGCGCGGAGGAGCTGGGGCGCGTCTATCAGCCCGATCTCGCCTTCAACGTCTCGCCCCGCGCCTTCATCCGCGCGCTGGAAAAGCTCTCTCCCGCCGCCCCGCCGGAACGCGCGCCGCTGGTGGAGGCGGGGCGCGCCGCCTTTCTCGCCTGGAACGGGAAGCCGACCAGCCTGCCCGGCGCCTTCAACCTGGGCGAGGCGATCTGCGCGCTGCGCGAACGGCTGCCGAAGGATGCGGTGATCGCCAACGGGGCGGGGAATTTCGCCACCTGGGTGCACCGCTTCTACCGGTTCGAGCGCTTCGGCACCCAGCTCGCCCCCACCTCCGGCTCCATGGGCTATGGTGTTCCCGCCGCCATCGGCGCGGCGAGGCTAAATCCGCGCCGCCCGGCCATCGTCATCGCGGGCGATGGCGATTTCCTGATGAACGGCCAGGAATTCGCCACCGCCGTGCAGTACGATCTGCCGGTCATCGTGGTGGTGGTGGATAACGGCATGTTCGGCACCATCCGCATGCACCAGGAGCGGGAATATCCGGGGCGGGTGGTGGGCACGGCGCTGCGCAACCCGGATTTCGCCGCCTATGCCCTGGCCTTCGGCGGCCATGGCGAGCGGGTGGAGCGGACGGAGGATTTCATCCCCGCCTTCGAGCGCGCCTCCGCTTCCCGGATGCCGGCGATCATCCACTGCATCACCGATCCGGAGGCGCTGACGCCCGGACGCTCGCTGAGCGAGATCAGGAAGACAGCACTGGAGCGCGGCTGAGCGCCGCGGCACGATGCCGCCCCAGCGGCATCTGCTATATTCATGATGCAAAAGATTATTTGATAATTCAGATTCACACATAGAAACAAAATCATCGCGGTGTTAGTAAATAAACACCGCCGAATATTTGGCGGAACCGCCTGTTCAACGCGGTAAATAACCTGCGGCCTTCGGGGGAATATTCGCGCGCAGCGGATTCTTCGATTCCTGGTCGTGCCGAAAATGGTCCGCACAGCAACTGATCGAGTGAACGTCAACTCCTGCTTCAGGGGATACCGCACATGCTAAAGGGAACCTTGATCGCCGTTACCGCCATTGCAGTCACCACAGGTGCGGCGAATGCCATGCCGTTCCTGGGAACGGATACATTCACCGACACCACGGCCGGCAGCCCGCTGAGCCTCACCGCGACCTATGACTTGAATCCGATCAGCTTCGATATCGGCCCGGGCCTGAGCTTCTCCACACCCGATCTGCTGACGATCATTTCCTCCGATGCCAGCGGAGGCAGTTTCTCCAGCAGTACCGCCGTGAACAATATTCAAGTCACCTTTGATTTCACCAAGCCGGACGCGGGGACAGGGTCGGCCAGCGGAATAGGCTCGGAAACCGTGCTGAATATTTTTGGTTCGATTTTTTCAGGGGGTTTCGTCGTCTGGAAGAACCCTTCGGCCATCACTTTCCCGGATGGAACACTTCTTGATGTCGCCCTGGGCAATACGGGGGGATTTTTCAACACGGGGGGCGCGTCGGGCAGGGCAACGATATCGGCGGACTTCACGCTGGTAGGCGACCCAAGGTCGGATCCGGTTTCAGTTCCCGAGCCCGGTTCCGTGGCACTTCTCGGTACTGGCCTGCTCGGGCTGGCGCTGCTCGCCAGGCAGGCGGGAAAGAATTGACCGGCGAAACCAGCCTCTTCCAGGGCCGCGATCGCTCCGCCGCGATTTCAAGCCGGATCATTCTGCCCGCCAACAGCGCCTCCTTTAGATGCTCCGAAAGAGCGCCGCCTGGCTGTGACAACGAATTTTGGCCCACTTGTGCTGACGAATTTTGGCCCACCTCCCGGGTAGGATAGGCAGGGCCGCCCCGCGGGGCGGCCCTGCCTATCAGCGTTTCTTTTTTG
>DASTAF010000206.1:0-2486 GCA_035713005.1 Acetobacteraceae bacterium | reverse complement strand
GTGAATGGCTTGCATCGCAATTGCAATGTTTTCATGTTTCATCGTCTTGTTCGGAACAGCCGCGCCTCATAGTTATGCTCTTGCCCGCACCGGTCATGTGGATCATGCCGGCCTTCGTTTTTTCAGCACAACAGATTTCGTGGAGGATCGGAGCTGAAGACGCGGATCGAAGCCACGGGGTTCTGGACGAGAAGGATAAAGTCATGGCAAACCAGTTTTCTACCGACCAGTTCGTTGCCATCCTGCGGGACACGATCGTCTCGCTGGTGCGGCGCGACGGGGTGGATTTGTCGGCCCGGCAGCTCGGCGTGTTTCTGACCTGCTACCTGAACGACGGCGCGCATACGGTGCGCGGCCTCGCCAGCCAGCTGAACGTGTCGAAGCCGGCCATCACCCGCGCGCTCGACCGGCTGTCGGATCTCGACCTCGCGCGGCGCAAGGTCGATCCCGCGGACCGGCGCAGCGTGCTGGTGCAGCGCACGACGAAGGGCACCGCCTTCCTGCGCGAGATCCGCTCGGTGATGAACGAGGCGGTGGCCGCGCATCGCGGCTCCGGCAGCAGCGCCGGCAGCAGCGAGCCCGCGCCCCGGCGCGTCGCCGCCGGCTGACCGCAACCTCCGGGCTGGCGCGAAAGGCCCGATGATCTAAATAGTGCTCGCATGAAGAGCACATCATATCTGAGACGTGTTGCCAGACATGCTGCCCTGGCCGCTGCGGCGGCGGGGCTTGTTTTTTCCGCCTCCCCCGCTTTCGCCGCCCCGGCCCCGGCTTCCCCGGCGGCGCCTCCGGCGGCTTCCTCGTCCAACGCCGCGATCCTCGCCCGCATCACCGACTATCTGAACAGCATCAAGACCGTCACCGCCCGCTTCGTCCAGGTCGCGCAGGATGGCAGCATCCGCAACGGCCAGGCGATATTGCAGCGGCCCGGCAAAATGCGTTTCCAGTACGATCCGCCCGATCCGCAATTGCTGGTGGCCGGATTCGGCCTGCTCGTCTTCCACGATCCGCAGCTCGGCCAGACCACCAACATCCCGCTCTCCTCGACACCGCTCGGCATGCTGCTGGCGAAGCATGTGAGGCTTTCCGGCCCGGTCACGGTCACGGGGCTGGCGAAGCCGCCGGGCGAGGTGCAGGTGACGCTGATCCGCACCGGCAAGCCACAGCAGGGGCACCTGACCCTGGTGTTCTCCACCCATCCGCTGGAGCTGCGGCAATGGCAGGTGACGGATGCCCAGGGCCGCACCACCCAGGTCACGCTTTATGATCTGCACGCCACCAAGCCCTTCCCGAACAAGGATTTCGAATACGTCCCCGGCTACATGCCGAACAGCGGCTGATCGCTGTTCGGGCGGCCGTTCTGGCGCAACCCTGCCCGGGCGCACAAGGAGGCTGACAAAACCCGTCCGCTTTGCCACATTCCGCTTATGAAAAGTCGGCAAACCAAGCTGGTCGGCATCTCCTGCTGCCGGAAGCTGTTCGGCACCTTCGGCATGGTGAATCATGCCGCCTCCGACACCTATGTGCGCGCCGTGGACCAGGTGGTGGGGGCGATTCCCGTGCTCATCCCCGCCAATGGCGAGCAGGCGGACGTGGAGGGGCTGATCGAGCGGCTCGACGGCATCATCCTCACCGGCAGCCGCAGCAACGTCGCCCCCTTCTTCTATGACGGCCCGCCGCATACGGACGATGCGCCGGAAGACCCCTCGCGCGATCACGTCACGTTGCGCCTGGCGCGGCTCGCGCAGCAGCGCGGCGTTCCGCTGCTGGCGATCTGCCGGGGGCTGCAGGAGCTGAACGTGGCGCTGGGCGGCACGCTGCACCAGCGGCTGCAGGACCTGCCCGGCCGGTTCGACCATTCCACTCCGATGCAGCCCTTCGCGCAGGTGCGCACCGGCAAGGCGCATTTCGTCGCCATGGAGCCGGGCGGGAAGCTCGCGCGCATCACCGGGGCGGAGCGGCTGCCGGTGAACTCCCTGCACAATCAGGGGATCGACCGGATGGCGAAGGGGCTGGTGAAGGAGGCCTGGGCGGTGGACGGCACCATCGAGGCGGTTTCCGGCACCGGACCGGGCTATCTGATCGGGGTGCAGTGGCACCCGGAATATGATTTCGAAACCGATGCGGCCTCGCGGCGGATTTTCGAGAGCTTCGGCGCCGCCCTGCAGGGGGTGGAGGCGCCGCATCTGGCCTTTGCTTGAACCATCGGGGAATTTTTAATGAATGATTACGTGATCGCGCCGCCTGACCAGATCGCCGTGCCGGTGGAGGGCGGAGGCGCCTTTCCGGTGCGCCGGATTTTCTGCGTCGGGCGCAACTACGCCGCCCATGCGCGCGAGATGGGCGCCGACCCCAGCCGCGAGCCGCCCTTCTTCTTCACCAAGCCCGCCGATGCGCTGGTGACCGGCGGGGCGGAGGTGAAATATCCCCCGGTCTGCAAGTCGCTGCATTTCGAGATGGAACTGGTGGTGGCGATCGGCGCGGGCGGC
>DASTAF010000205.1:0-3179 GCA_035713005.1 Acetobacteraceae bacterium | reverse complement strand
GCTGCCCCAGCGGTACGACTACACGCTGAACGGCGGCAGGACCTGGATACCGGCAGGCGGCTTCGCCCATGACAATGGCGCCTGGGATAGCTGGGTCTATAACCTGAAGCTGCCTCCCGGCACCTATACGGTGGCGATCCGCGACCATGCCAATCCGAGCCAGATTGTGGTGGCGCCCGGCACCTATACCGTCACCTCCAATACCGCGCCTGGCGAGATTTCCTTCCACCCGATCCGCTTCTCCACCTCGCTGCCCACCGGCTCGATCATCGGCGTCATCGCCGCCACCGGCGGCACGCCGCATTTTCCGCTTGCCCTGAAGGCGGCGGAGGGAAACAGCCCCGGCTATGCCGTCACCCCGCTCGGCAACGGGAAGTGGCAGGTAAGTGTCGCCGATCAGGACAGGCTCACCGCCGGGGAGAACCGGCTCGCCGGCAGGATAGCCAGCGGCAGGCTTTCAAGACCTTTCAGCTTCACCTTCCCGGTGGCGCAGGGCCATGTCGTTCCGGCGAGCGCGATGCGGTTCAGGCAGGCGCCGGGGCTGACCAACGCCACCCCCGTCGGCTCGCACGCCTTCACCGTCGGCATCTCCGGCTATTCCGGCGGCGCCTTTTCAATCCTCGCCCAGGATGCGCCCGCGGACCCGGCCAGCCACATGGCCGCGCGCTACACGCTCGATGGCACCTCAGGCAAGACGAGCAACACCCTCTCGGCCCAGAGGGAAACCATCAAGCTGTGCTGGACCGATGGGGTGAACACCTGCGTCGCCGAGCAGGTGCTGGCCATCGGCAACGTGCTCAATACCGGGCCGGTCATCCATGTCGCGAACCAAGTGGCATTGGCCCGGAAGATGGCGTGGGTGCAGGGCAACGCCCTTGGCCGGTACAAGGGTGCGGTCGTCATGCTGGCACCCGGCGCCTATAATTCGGGATGGACCATGCCCGGCGCCGCGGATGGGTGGAACGGAGATGGCTTCTTCGGCCCGCAGACCATCAAGGGCGGCCGCGGCCTCATGCCGGTTCTGGAACAGACCGGCCCCTGGATTCCCAACGCCAAGGGCTGGCTGGAGACGCTGGGCTGGGATCTGGAGGTGGCGGGGCTGGAATTTGCCAACCTTGCCCAGTCCTATCCGGGCGAGGTCGGCAATTTTGCCGGCATCAAGTTGAATGCGGGGTGCCTCGGCAAGACGATCATCCGGTTCATCTATTCCCACAACTGCACCAATGGCGTGCTGGGCGGCCAGCCGGGACAGATCGTCGTCATCACCGATTCGGAATTCGCCAAGAATGGCGGCGGGGACGGATTCACCCATAATTTCTACCTCGCCGCGGTTTCCTGGGCGGAGATCCGGCGGGTGGTGTCCTGGGGCGCCAATGTCGGCCATTGCGGCAAGATCCGCGCCGCCAAGGGGCTGGTGGACAGCAGCGTCTTTGCCGATGGTCCCACGGGCTGCGCGAGCTATCTGCTCGACCTGCCGGATGGCGGGGTCCATACCGTCTCGAACACCATTCTCGACAAGGGGCCGCACGCGCAGAACGGGCCGCTGCTCCGCTATGGCGAGGAATGCCAGAACCGGCACCCGGTCAACAGGCTGCTGGTCGAGGGCTGCACCTTCATCAACCGCGTAGGCTCGGCGGACAAGCTGTATAACGGCGATTATGTTCAGCCCGTGCCCGTCCAGTTCGGGCTGGCCAGCGGCGGCAAGGCGACAGCCATGATCCGCAACTGTACATTCTACGGCTTCACCAAGTCGCAAGCCTTCCGGACGGATGGGCCGAATGCGCGGGTCGTGATGGGCGGCGGCAACCGGTTCCTGCCGCTCAGCGAGGCGCCTGATCCATCGAGCTACATGACCCATCCCTGGCAGAAAGGCGGCTATTCGAGCGCATCCGGCGCTCCGGGGCCCTATCGCGCAGGACCGATGGCGGGGCACTGAAGGCGATTATGCTCATTGTGAGCATAATGGGATCATGATGCTCACCGGAATTTGACAAGCCGGATCGTGGATTTATAAATTCAGGATAACCTGAAGGATAAAAGGATCATGACGCGATTCTCGCTTGCCGCCTTGCTGCTGTGCGCTGCACTTGCTGGAACCGGACTTTCGGCCGAGGCGGCGACAGGCGCCGGCCCCGTTCCCGCCGTCAGCGGAGCGCCTGCCCATCATGTCGTTCAGGTTGATCTGCGTTGCGGGCGGGGGCGTCATTTCGTCCGTCCTCACCGGCGGCATGGAAAGCTGGTGCGCGGCTACTGCGCCCGCAATCCGCATCCGCGCCGGCATATCCTCCTCCGGAGGCGCAAGCCCCACCAGCATTCATAAGGCTGGGCGTGAAACCGGGAAGCGGGCGGGCATCCAGCCAGCCCGTTTTCTTTGCAACGAGCGATCTGCCACTTTTAACCGAAACTTAGAAATTCCAGCGTAAGCTCCGGCCTGAAACGCAAAAGGCGGAGTTTGCCCATGCCGGCCAGCAAGAAGGCTTCCACCGGTGGCCGATGATCTCATCGGCCTGTATCGCACGATGCTGGCCGAAGGCCAGGCTTCGCCGGTGATCCAGGCGCAGCTGGCGCAGGCCCTGCTCGATGATCGCCAGTATGACGCCGCGATCGAAGCGGCCGATATAGCCTTGGCCGATGATCCGAACCTCATCGCCGCGCGGCTGGCGCGGGCCAGCGCATGCAAGAATCTCTGCCGCTTCAATGAGGCGGCGAGGGATTATGAGGCGGTCAATTCCCTGGTGCCGGGGCGGTGGGGGATTCTCGTCAATCTTGGCACGACCTATGCGGAGATGGACCGCCTGGGCGAGGCCGAGGCCTGCCTGCGGCGGGCCGTGCTTTCCGAGCCGGGGCGCAAGGAAGGCTATGCCAATCTCGCCTCGGTCTATACCCGGCAGGAAAAATTCGCCCTGGCCGAGGAAGCCTGCCGCAAGGCGCTTTCCCTGGACCCGCAACTGATCATCGCGCATCAGAATCTTGCAGGGATTCTTGCCACGACAAATCCGGAGAAGGCGCGGTTCCATCGCGATGCCGCCTTCAGGCAGCGGCAGATATTCATCGAGCCTGGGGCTCCGTCGAGCCGTCCGGTCCTGGTGCTGACCACCGCCGATGCCTCGGGCGTGCCCCTGACGCATCTTCTGCCGCGCGAGCATTATACCCAGATCCGCTGGTTCATTGATTATGCG
>DASTAF010000204.1:0-2552 GCA_035713005.1 Acetobacteraceae bacterium | reverse complement strand
CGCGTCGCGTTCGCCTTCTCGCCGATGCAGGCGACATTGATCGGCACTTGCCGCCAACCATAGATGCGGTAGCCGAAATTCAGGATTTCGGTCTCGACGATCTGCCGGCAGCGCTCCTGCGCCGAAAGATCGGTCTTGGGCAGGAAGACCATGCCGACCGCGATCGGCCCCTGGCGCATCCTGTCGCCGCCGCGCTCCACCGCCTCGGCGAAGAAATCCTGCGGAATCTCGATATGGATGCCGGCGCCGTCCCCGGTCTTGCCGTCCGCGTCCACGGCGCCGCGATGCCATACCGCCTTCAGCGCGTCGATTCCGGCGACCACCACGTCCCGCCGCTTGGCGCCGTCGATCGCCGCGACCAGCCCGACACCGCAGGCATCATGCTCCTGCGCGGGATCGTAGGTCTCATGAAGCCTCGCCGCGTTCTCCTTCCAGGAGGTGACGAAATCGGCGCCGGTCTCGATATCGGTCATGTCGGTCACTCCGCCGCCATGGCAAGCGCGCCTGCCTGGCTCTGCACGTATTGATGGATAGCCGCCGCCGCGTCCCGCCCCTCGCGGATCGCCCAGACCACCAGGCTGGCGCCGCGCACGATATCCCCCGCCGCGAAGACGCCGGGAAGCGAGGTCATGAAGCTCTTGCGGTCGATGGTGAGCGTGCCCCAGCGGGAGATTTTCAGCTCCGGCTCGTTGAAGGCGAGCGGCAGGTCCTCGGGATCGAAGCCAAGCGCCTTGATCACCAGATCAGCCTCGACGGTGAAGGAACTGCCGGGAATCGGCTCCACCGTCTGCCGGCCGGAGGCGTCCGGCATGCCGAGATGCATGTGCGTCGCCCTGACGCCGGTGACATGCGCATCACCCAGGAAGGCTTCGGGGGCGGAGAGCCAAGTGAAGGTCACCCCCTCATCCTCGGCATTGCGCACCTCGCGCATCGAGCCGGGCATGTTGGCGCGGTCCCGCCGGTAGAGGCAGGTGACGGAGGCCGCATCCTGACGCACGGCAGTGCGAACGCAATCCATTGCCGTGTCGCCGCCGCCGATGACGACCACGCGCTTGCCCGCGGCGTTCAGTTCGCCAGAATCGAATTCCGGCACCGCGTCGCCCAGCCCCTTGCGGTTGGAGGCGGTGAGATAGTCGAGCGCCGGGACGATCCCCGGCAGCCCGGCTCCCGGACCGCCAATCTCCCGCGCCTTGTAGACGCCGGTGGCGATCAGCACCGCGTCATGCTTTGCCCGGATATCTGCGAAGGGAATGGCGCCGCCGATATCCTGATTCAGATGGATATGGATTCCGCCCTCGGTCAGCCAGACGGCGCGGCGTTCGACGATGTGCTTCTCCAGCTTGAAGCCGGGAATGCCGTAGATCATCAGCCCGCCCGCCCGGTCGTACCGATCATAGACATGAACCTCGTAACCGCGCGAGCGCAGCGCCTCGGCAGCGGCGAGCCCGGCCGGCCCGGCGCCGATGATGCCCACCGAATGGGACAGCTCGCGGCGAGCGCGGATCGGCCTCACCCAGCCCTTTTCAAAGGCGGTGTCGGTGATGAAGCGCTCGACCGCGCCGATGGTGACGCTCTCGAACCCTTTCTCGATGACACAGTTGCCTTCGCAGAGCCGGTCCTGCGGGCAGATGCGCCCGCAAATCTCGGGGAAGGTGTTGGTGGCGGCGGATACTTCATAGGCCTCCTCCAGCCGTCCCTCGGCGGTGAGCTTCAACCAGTCCGGGATGTTGTTCGAGACCGGACAATGCACCTGGCAGAAGGGAATCCCGCACTGGCTGCACCGGCTCGCCTGGGCGGCGGCGTTCTCCGGCGCGAAGCCGCGATAGATCTCGTCGAAATCCTCGCGCCGCTCGCTCGGCTGGCGCTTGTCCGGCGTTGCCTGGGGAAGGCGGATAAATTGCTGCATGCGTTCGGGCATCAGAATCCGTGTCAATGTCTATGTTTTGACGCGGAATAGCAGCATCCACCAAGAGAATCCAGCTTTTTCTTCCTATTAGGGCATCTTTATTGACTTAATTTTCCAGTTTTTCTTCTGCGGCTGATTTGAAAAGTATAGCAGAGCCCGAATTAGGTCCGAAAATAATCCTATCAGGAAAGACTGGCGGCTCGCCGGCCGCCGGGCCGGTAGCGGTCGAGATATTCCGGCACCACCAGCCGGAACGGCGTCGGCGTTACCCCCAGCTCAACAAGGCCGGGCATTCCCTCATGAGCCAGATTGTCATGGCGCAGCATCTGGAGCTGGTCAGGGGTCAGCGGCTTTCCCGGCAGATACTGCAGAATCGCCGCCTGCAGGCTTGCCAGCCAGCGCGGCACCGTCACCAGCGCCCGGTGATGGCGATGGGTCTCGCGCAGCACATAGGTCAGTATCTCGCGGAAGGTAAGGATATCCGGGCCGCCCAGCTCGTAGGTATTGCCGCAGGCGGAAGGAAGCTCGATGGCCGAGATCACCGCATCCGCGACATCGCCGACATAGACCGGCTGGAACCGCGTTGCACCCTCGATCACCGGCATGACCGGGGAGATCATCGCCAGCCTGGCGAAGCGGTTGAAGA
>DASTAF010000203.1:0-23722 GCA_035713005.1 Acetobacteraceae bacterium | reverse complement strand
CCCGCGCCAGTGCCGCCGTCAGCATCAGCCCGGTGCGGTCGCCCGCATGGGCGATACGCCGGCGGCCATGCGCCGCTTCCAGCCCCAGGGCGACGCGGCCCGAGGCGTCGCGGTCGAATGCCGCGCCGAGGCGGATCAGCTCCTCGATGATGGCGGGGGCGGCGGCGGTGATTCGCGCCGCGATGGCCTGGTCGCAAAGCCCGTCCCCGGCGGCGATGGTGTCGGCGGCGTGCAGCCCGGCATCGTCATCGGCCCCGATCGCCGCCGCGATTCCGCCCTGCGACCACAGGCTCGCCGCCCCCGATTCCAGCGTGCCGGAGGTGACCAGCAGCACCGGCTCCGGCTGGAGGCCGAGCGCCGCCCGCAGCCCCGCGAGCCCCGCCCCCACCACCACCGGGCGATGGGCGAAATCGCGGATGTTCATCGGATCGCCAGCATGGCCTCGACCGCGCGGCGCGCCGGCGCGGCGAGGGCGGGGTCGATCACCACCTCATGCGTCATCGTCTCCAGCGCCCGGCGGATGCCGGAAAGCGTGATCCGCTTCATGTGCGGGCAGAGATTGCAGGGGCGGATGAATTCCAGCTCCGGATGCAGCAGGGCGATATTGTCGCTCATCGAGCATTCGGTGATCAGGGCGACGCGGGCCGGGCGGCGGCTTTCCACGTAATCCAGCATCCCCGCCGTCGATCCCGCATAGTCGGCGGCGCGCACCACCTCGGCCGGGCATTCGGGATGGGCGAGCACCGTCACCCCCGGATGCTGCTCGCGGACTTGCGCGATATCGGCTTCGGTGAAGCGCTCGTGCACCTCGCAGGCGCCGTCCCAGGCGATGATGTTCACCGCCGTCTCCCGCGCCGTGTTCTCCGCCAGATAGCGGTCCGGCAGCATGATGACGCTTTCCGCCCCCGCCGCGCGGGCGGCGAATTCCACCACCTCGCGCGCATTGCCGGAGGTGCAGCAGTAATCCACCTCCGCCTTCACCGAAGCCGAGGTGTTGACATAGGCGATCACCGGGATGCCCGGATGGCGGGCGCGCAGGGCGCGGACATCGGCGGCGGTGATGCTCTCGGCGAGCGAGCAGCCTGCCAGCTCGTCCGGGATCAGCACGGTCTTTTCCGGGTTCAGCAGCTTGGCGGTCTCGGCCATGAAATGCACCCCGGCGAGCACGATCACCTCCGCGCGCGCCTTCGCCGCCTCCCGCGCCAGGGCGAGGCTGTCGCCGACGATATCGGCGATCCCGTGGAAAATCTCCGGCACCTGGTAGTTATGCGCCAGAATGACGGCGCGGCGCTCGCGCTTCAGCGCCCGGATCGCCTCGATCTCCGCCGAAATCAGCGCCCGTTCCGCGGGCAGGAGGCGGCTCGCAAGCCGGGGCGGGAGGGAATCGGCGGTGGCGGCCATGGCATCTCCTTATGCTCAATTTGAGCATAACAAGGGGCTGAAAATAGCGGCCCGATGGCCGCGCCCCCTTATACTAAACTTGAGCATAAGTCCGTCAAGCTTTCCCGATGCGGAAAGGGGCGATATTCCATCACAGGGAGGAGATGGTGGATGAGGAAGGAATGGCGCCGGCGGAGCATCATGGCGGCCCTGCTGGCAATGGGGACGATGCTCGCCGCCCCGGCCCGCGCCGCCGATGTACCCGGCAACCCTTCGGGCGGCCTATGGCAGCGCGGCGAGCTGTTGGGCTCCATGGGCGGGCTGCGCCCTCTCCTCGCCAAAGGCGGGATCACCTTCAAGCTCTCGGATGCCGAGACGCTGTTCGGCAACACCACCGGCGGCACGCGGCGCAGCCTCGCCTTCCAGGGGCTGATCTCGATGGAGCTGAAGCTCGATACCGGCAAGGCCTTCGGCTGGCAGGGCGGCACCTTCCGCGTCAGCGGCGAGCAGCTTCACGGCGTCGGCCTCAGCGAACTCAGCCTCGATAACCTCAACACCGTCACCAGCATCGAGGACCCGGCGCAGACCTCCCTCTACGAGCTATGGTACGATCAGAAATTCGGCGGCGGGCTGGTGGATATCCGCATCGGGCGGCAGGCGGCGGGGCGCGAGTTCATGATCAGCGCCAAGGAGGATTCCTTCATCAATTCCTCCTTCGGCTGGCCCACCCTGTCCGCCGAGGACCTGCCCGGCGGCGGCCCGGACTATCCCTATGCCTTCACGGGGGCGCGGCTGGCGCTGCATCCCAACCGCGATCTGCTGTGGCGCACCGGCGTCTATGACAGCAATTATTCCGGCGATGGCTTCAGCCTCGCCAGGGGCGCCTTCGTCATCAGCGAGCTGGACATCAGCCACGGCCAGGCGAAGCACCCGCGATACCTGCCCGGCTCGCTCAGGCTCGGGCTGTGGTATGATTCGAACTCCTTCGCCGATCAGCATGTCAGCGTCGATGGGCTGTCGCTCGCCGATCCCGCCGCGCAGGCAAGGCCCCTGCCGCATCATGGGGATCACGGTGTCTATCTCGGCGGCGGCCAGACGCTCTACCGCGGCAAGCCGCGCGAGATCGGGGTGATCGGCCGGGTGATGATGGCGCCGGGGGACCGCAACATCGTCGATCTTTTCGCCGATCTCGGGCTGGCGCTGACCGGCATGCTGCCCGGGCGCGAACATGATGTCATCGTCGCCGGCGCCGGCTATGCCAGGATCAGCCATGCGCGGCGCCTCCTCGATCTCGACGTGCGGCGCTACACCAACCCGCTCTATCCCGTCGGCTCGGCGGAGAGCTTCGTCGAGCTCGGCTACGAGGCGAAGATCGCGCCGTGGTGGCATGTCGAGCCGGATTTCCAGTACATTCTCAACCCCGGCGGCGGCGTTCCGAACAGCAGGCCGGGCCGGCGCCGAATCCCCAGCGCCGCGGTGTTCGGCGTCTATTCGCTGGTGAAGTTCTGAAGGCCCTCACCACATGCGGTTGCCCGGCACGGCGACATAGTGCTGGAACAGCACCCAGAAGAGGGGAAGGTAGACCATGGCGATCAGCAGGGCGCTGACGATGGTCCAGAGTCCCAGCCGGTCCATCAGCAGGACCAGGCGCGATTCGCCGTCCACCGGCGCGTCCCCGAACGGAATCCTCGGCACCAAGGCGACGGGTGCCGCGGCCGAAAAGAGCGTGCCGAGGGTGGAGACGAGGAAGCAGAGCAGGGCGATCAGCAGCACGACGCCCGCGATGGCCGTGACCGCCATCAGCCCCGGATGGACGAAGGGATCGTGCGGCAGGGAGCTGATGAAGTCCCGCCGGGGCGTGCCGTAGAGCAGGCCCTGGCCCATCAGCCCGATGCCGATGCCCATCATGCCCGCCGCCCACAGCCAGACGCTGGCCAGCGCCAGCTTCGGCGCGAAAAGCTTCCTTCCGGTGAGGTGCGGCACCAGCCAGTAGCTCATGGCGATGAAGGTGAGCGCCGTCGCGGTGCCGACGGTGATGTGGAAGTGGCCGGGGATGAAAGCGGTGTCGTGCAGCAGCGGGTTGATCGCCATGCTGGCGAGCAGGATTCCCGTCGAGCCGCCGCCGATGAAGGTGATCAGCGCCAGCACCTGGCCGGCGACGCTGGGATCGCGCCAGGGCAGGGCGGTGAGCCAGCCCAGCCAGCCGCGCCCGCCATGCGCCCGCCCCGCCGCTTCCAGCGAGGCGGCGATGGTGAAGGCGGTGAGCAGGCTCGGCCCGACCACGAAGAAGGTGAAGACCATCTGCTCCATCTTCCAGAACATGGCGATGCCGGGCGCGGTGATCTCGTGATGCAGCCCGACCTCGACCGAGAAGAGCAGGAACAGCAGGAAAGTCAGCCGCCCCAGCTTGTCCGAGACCAGCCGGCCGCCAGCCTCGCGCGGCAGCAGCGCGTACCAGGAGAGATAGGCCGGCAGCACCCAGAAATAGACGATGGCGTGGCCGGTGTACCAGAACAGGGTGAAGGTGATCAGCGGATCGACGCCCTGGCACAGGCCCAGCGACCAGGGGATCAGGAACACCACCAGCTCCACCACGATGCCGATGCTGGTGAAGGCCCAGAGTATCCACACCACGCTGGCCTGATAGGCGGCGAGCGGCGTCACCCGCCCCGGATTCAGCCGCTTCCAGGCGAGGCGCATCCTGAGCGTCTCCGCCCCCAGCATCAGGCTGCCGACCACCACCAGCGCCAGCCCGACATAAAGCGGCCACCAGGCCTCCAGCGGCGCGTACAGGGTGTAAAGCACCGTCGCCCGGTTGGAGAGGATGGCGATCAGCGCCAGCGCCAGCCCCGCCAGCATCACCCAGAAGCAGAGCCAGACCCAGCCGGTTCTCGCCGGCACATCGAGCTCCCGCGCCGGCAGGTAGAACAGCACCGCGCAGTTGAAGAAGGTGGTGAAGACCAGCCCGTTCAGCACCCCGTGGATCGACAGGCCCTGATAGTAGGAGGCGACCGGCAGGGCCGGGTAGATGTCGATATTGGCGTAGTTCAGCGCCTGGGCGGGGCCGAGCAGCGAGCCCACCGTCATCGCCGCGAAGGCGGTGAGCACGAAGGCGAGGGCGGCGCGGCGCAGGCTGAGTCTGGCGGCATGATCCGCCGGAATCGCGGCGGGGCTGGCGGCGGTGATGGACATGATGCGTCTTTCTCTGGGCCAGGGATTTCAGCGGGCGGGCAGCCTGGCGTGTTCGGCGGCGACCGCGGCGGGGGTGAGCGCCGGCACGCGGTCATGGGCGATTCCGGCGGCGGTGAAGGGCTTGAAGGAGGGCGGCAGCGCCTTGGCGTTCCCCCAGGCGGTTTCGATGTAATCGAGCACATGGGCGATCTTGCGGTCGCCGAGCTGGGCGGCCCAGGCGGGCATGACGCCGTTATAGGATTTGCCGCCCGCATTCAGCGGCCCGTTCATCCCGAAGAGCAGGACATGCGCGAGCACCGCGCGCCCGGCGGGGCCGTTATATTCGCCGAGCGTGCCGGCGAGCGGCGGGAAGGCGCCGGGCATGCCCTGCCCCGTCGCCTGGTGGCAGCCGGCGCAGCTCACGGCGAAGATGGCCTTGCCGTCGGCGATGCGGGCGGGGCCGATCGCCGCCATCACCCCGCTCATCGCCGGGGCCGCCGGAGCCGCCGCCGCGGTCAGGCTCTTCCGCCAGGCGGCCTTGCTCAGCACCTCGAACCGGCCCAGCATCGCCTGATGGCCGATGCCGCAATACTGGTTGCAGGCGGTGAGGAAGCGGCCCGGCTTGCGGAAGGTGGCGCTGACATGGGCGACATAGCCGGGGAACAGCTCCACGTTGACCGCCGAATCCGGCAGCTCGAACCCATGCACCACATCGGCGCTGGTGAGGTAGAAATCGACGCGGGCGCCCGCCGGCACCTTGATGCTGGCGGGATCGAAGGAGAACTGCCGGGCGATGACGACGGCGCGGTAGTGATGCGGGCCGAGCCGCGTGACGCCGGGATGGCTGAACATCGGCCCGGACAGGATCTTCCGCACCGGATCGACCTGCGGCGTCATCGGCAGGCGGCCCGGATGGCTCATGGTGAAGCCGATGCTCATGGCGAGAAACACCGCCAGCCCGGCAAGGGCGATGACGATCCAGCGCCATTCGTAGCGCGACATCAGATGGCGCGGGGCGGCAGTCTCCGGCTCGCTCATCGGGTCAGACCCGGGTGACGGCGAGGGCGAACAGCGCGCCCCACAGCGCCAGGGTCAGCAGGCCGACGATGCCGACGATCAGGATCGCCCCCTTCGGCCTCGGCTCGGCGGCCACCGCCTTCTTCTGGATTTCCATGATGCGCATCCTTTCAATTCACCCTGTTCAATGCAATAGAAGCGCCGCGCCGTCTTTGCGTTTCCGCAAATGGGCGGAATTCCGGTGCTTCCGCCCTAACCTCCGCGCCGCCCCCCGGTGAGCGCCTGCAGCGCCGCCGGATCGAGAATGGTGACGTGCATCCGCCGGGCGAGGATGATGCCGCGCGCCGCCCAGGACCGGAACAGGCGGCTGACGCTGAACAGATCGGTGCCGGCGATCTCCGCGAGGTCCTGGCGGGAGAGCGGCACGCTGATCTCGATCCCCTTCGCCGTCGCCTGGCCCGCCCGCGCGGCGAGGCGCAGCAGCGCCCGGGCAACACGCTCTTCAACCCGCGCCATCGCCATCTCGGTGAGTTGATGCGCGAGATCCCCGGTGCGCTCGCCGACGATGTCGAGCGCGTTGGCCCTGAGCGCGGGAAGCCTGTCCATCATCTCCAGGATCGTTCGCGCCGGCCAGGACAGAACCCGGCTTTCCGCCATGGTGATGGCGGTGGCCGGATAGGGAATCTGCCGGAACACCGCGACGCAGGCGAGCACCTCGCCCGGCGCGATCACCCGCAGCGTCACCGGATCGCCGGCGCCGTTGATCTGGCTGATCTTCGCCAGGCCGCCCGCCAGGACGAAGAGTCGGGCCGGCAGCTCGCCCTGGCTGAACAGCGTCGCCCGGCGGGGGAAATCGCGCAGTTCCGCCGCTTTTGCCACTTCATCCAGTTCTGCGGCGTCCAGCCCCTCGAACAGCCGGATGCGGGAGCAGAGCGCCCGGATGCCCTGGTTCGGCTGGGGCATCAATGCAGCCTGCCGGAGGAGGCGAGACGCAGGGCGCCGCGATCGCGGATGATGATCCGCCGCTGCTCGATGGAAATCGCCCCCCGCAGGCGCAGCTCGCCCAGGCCGCGCGAGACCGTCTCGATGGTGAGGCCGAGATAATCCGCCATGTCGGCGCGGCCCATCGGCAGGTCGATGGCCCTGCCCAGGCAGCGCAGCCGCTCGCTCATTTCCAGCAGGAAGGCGGCGATCCGCTCGCAGGCGGTCATGCGGCCCAGCATGACGAGGCGCCCGCGCATGTTGCGGAACTGCCCGGCGGCGTAGCGGCGCAGCCCCTGGGCAAAGGCCGGGTTGGCATCGGCCCGCTCCTCGATCGCGCGGAGGGAGAAGCGCCGCAGCACCGCATCGGTGACGGCCTCAGCGGCGAATTCCTGCCCGCCCGGCGCCTCCCAGCCGAGGACATCGCCGGGAAGCAGGAATTCCCCCACCTGCCGCCGCCCGTCCTCCAGCATCCTGACGGTCCGCACGCAGCCGCTGACCACGAGGAAGCAATGCCCGCTCGCCCCGCCCTGGGAGATGATCTCCGAATTCCGCGCCGCCTGGATGATGACCGCCGGGAGCGGCTGCAGCGCCCGCGCGGCGGCGCCGGATTCGTCATCCGCGCGGATGAAAATCCCGCCGGGTGGAAGCCGGTTTCCGCCGCGAGGGCCGTTGGAGGAAGTGGCGAGCATTTGATAATCTCTTGCCGGGGCTGCTATCGGCGGCATGAAGCCATGTTTCGGCGGCGGCCGGAATCCGTCCGGTTGCGTACGTATGACTACCTATGGATGCGGAATGCGGGCAGCGAGAATCCATGTCGTGGACGATGACGCGGCGGTGCGGGATTCCCTCCGCTTCCTGCTGGAGCAGGAAGGCTGGGAGATCCGCACCTATGACAGCGCCATGTCGCTGATGAGCGCGGAGCTGCCGCCGGAGGGATGCGTGCTGACCGATTTCCACATGCCGGAGATCGACGGGCTTCAGCTGCAGGCGCGGCTTTCGGCGCGCGGGGTCGGCCTGCCGGTGATCATCATGACCGGCTACGGGGATGTTCCGGCGGCGGTGCGGGCGATGAAGGCGGGGGCGGTGGATTTCCTGGAAAAGCCCTTCCGGGAGGATGCGCTGCTCGACGCGGTCCGGCGGGCGCTGGAGAGCAACCGCCAGGCGCTCGATGCCGCCGCCAGCGCCGAGAGCGCTGCCCGGCGCATCGCCCTGCTGACGCCCCGGGAGCGCGAGGTGATGGAGCTGGTCGCCGCGGGCAGGTCCAGCAAGGAGATCGCCAGGATTCTCGGCGCCAGCCCGCGCACGATCGACGTCCACCGCGCGCGGGTGCTGCAGAAGCTGCAGGCCGGAAACCTGCCCGATCTCGTCCGCCTCGTCATCGCGGCGCGCGACCCGGCGGACAGGCCGTGACCGGGGAGGCCGTGGATGCCTCCGCTCAGAAGGTCTCGAAGGTCATGCCGGTATGCGGCTCGACGAAGAACATGCCGTCGCGCACCTCCCTGACGCCGCTGGTGTTCTCGGCCATCACGATGATGGCGCGGCGCTCGGCCTCGCTGAAGACGGGGCCGCTCAGCTCCGCCACCCCATCGGCGACCCGCACCCTGATCCCCGCCCGCGGCGCCCAGTTCGAGCGGGTGATCTCCTGGCGGATCAGCGTCTCCGCCGCCTGATCCGAAATCTCTCCCTCCTTCACCGCCGCCAGCCTATCGACCAGCGCGGTCAGAAGCTCCAGCCTGCCGATCATGCCGGCGAGCCGGTCCCCCACCGTCACCGGAAGCTGCTTGAAGCGGCGCTTCATCATCAGCGCCACCACCTCGCCAAGAGGCGCGTCCTCGGCCACCGTGACGGGCTCTTCCGTCATCACCTCGGAGACGCGGCGCCCATGCGTCTTGACGAAGTCGCGCGCCGAGCTCTCGGGCGCGAGCAGGCCGCGCAGCCAGCCCGCTTCCGGCGCGGTTTCCAGCTCGGCGCGGCGCAGCAGGTCGCCATCGGTCAGAATCCCCACCAGCCGCCCCGCCTCGGTCACCGGCAGGCTGGTCAGGTGCCGCTCGAGCATGAGGCGGGCGGCATCCACCAGCCTCGCCCCGGCCTCGATGACGGGCGGATCGGCGGTCATGACATCCTTCAGTTTCATGATGATGCTCCTGGTTTCAGGCGGGGATTAACGCCGGGGCGGACGCCGCGCATTGATCGAGATCAACCAGCCGGCATCGCGCCGGTGAGGCTTCAGGATTCCGGTGACTGTCCGGCGGGAAGGCCGGCGGATTTGCGCCGGGGTTTCCCGGCCTATTTGCCGCCCGATCCGAGAGTGGCCAGATAGGCGATGACATCCTGGCGGTCGGCCCCGTTCGCCATGCCCATGTAGGGCATCTTGGTGCCGGGAACATCCTTCTGCGGATTGGCCAGGAACTTGTCCAGCGCGCTCTTGGTCCAGGTGATGTGCGATGATTTCATCGCCGACGAGAACTGGTATCCCGGCGCGGCGGCGGCGGGCTGGCCATAGACCCCGTACAGGCTGGGGCCGATGCCGTTCTGCCCCTTCTGGACACTGTGGCAGGCGGCGCATTGAGCCTGGAAGAGCGATTTGCCCTTCGCCGCGTTTGCCGCCGCGAAAGCAGGCCCCGCCGAAGCCGCCATCGCGGCCGCAGCCAGCGCCGAAGTCACGATCCGCTTCATCATTCTGTCTCCCCGATATTCGATGGTGTCAGAAGGCCAGCCAGATACCGGTGAAAAGCGTATCATTCGCGCCGGCGCTGCGTCCAGAGCCATCGTAATTCCGGGCAAGGCCGTTGAAGGTCGGGTAGAAGGTATTCTCGATGAAGAGCTTCGCGTTCAGCCAGGGCAGCCAGGAGGGGCCGCCATTGTTGAACGGATAATAATCCAGCTCGGTGGTCCAGCTTGTGGTGTCGGGCTTGCCGTTGGCGTTTCCGGTGACCGGCGTTGCGGCGTACAGGCCCGTATCGCCGCTGCCGTAGATATGGCTGAACGATTCGGTGACGCCGAAGCGCTGGAACAGCAGCTCGGATACGGTCAGGGTGAGCGTGTTCAGCGTGTCGGACGGGTTGGCGGTCAGGCCGAGGGGGAAGCTCGCGCGCCAGTCCTGCGATTCATGGATGAAGTTCGCGCCCACCGACAGCGCCTGCCTCCGGGTGATCCACTGGAACTGCGAATCGGCGGCGAGATCGAGAATGCGGTCGGTCGGGCCGTTGATCATCCCGTTCGGATAGGGATGATCCAGCAGCGCGTAACTGCCGATCTCGAAGGAGTTGTTCACCCATGTGTGCTGGAACGCAAGGCGAAGATAGGGGATCACGCCGTCGATGGGCGTGGCGGGGCCGACGCCGAGGGCGTAGCTCATCCGGTTCGGCAATGATTTGTAGAAATCCGCCTCGGTATAGATCATGTCGGCCGGGGTGATGTTGATCGCATCATAGACGCCGAGCCCGTAGACGGCCTGGGCGAGCGACTGGATCTGGGTGCTGGCGGTCGGGCCGTTCGCCAGGCTGGAGATGATGTAGGGATAGCCCCAGGCGGGCGGCGTGTTCCACAGATCGGTGACGCCGGGCGCGTTGTTGAAGGTGAGCCCGTAATAGACCGGCTTGTCGAACAGCCTGCCGGGACGGGCGATGCGGATATCGGTGTTGTCCCAGTGCCATTGCTTCGCCACGCCGTCATAGGTCACCTGGATGAAGGCGCCGAGGCCGATCCGCGTATCGAGCGCGCCGCCATAGAACAGGCTGGTCTGTTGGGCGGCCCATGCGTCGTTGGATTTGAAGCCCGGCGCCAGGCCGCCGGGAATCTTGTCGTGCAGCCGGGTGAAGCCGATCTGCGACATCGCGGCGAGATTCTTCCAGTTCGGGAACATGCCGCCCGCAACATAGCCCTGGAGCTTGAACAGCCGCCCGTAGGGCGTGAGCTGCGGAAAGCCGATATGGCAGGCCGAGCAGGGCTGGCCGGTCTGCGCGGCGAAAGCGGGAATGGCGCGCGCCGGGCGCGGCCAAAGGATCGCCGGGAGCGCGATCCCCAGCAGCCCCAGCAAAAGCGGGACCGGATAGCGCCTCCGCCGGAAGAAATCATGACTCGCCGGTCCGAACCAATCGCGTGGCTTTCTCACCGCGCCGCTCCCAATCCTGCCGATCCGCCAGGATTAGGGCCGCCGCGCGCCGGGCAGCGATGATCTGGATCAATCCTGAGCCGTCACGAAGCCGGACCGGGAGACTGGCCGCCTTTCGCCGGCCCCCTTCACATCACTGGTTGCGGGAACCCGAGGTGCTTTGGTTCCTCTCTCCTTGTTGAACCACGGAGTGTTGATCGGTGCTCCGGTGGCCGCCCTCTCTGGAAGAGGCCGTGGATGGAGCGTCAGCCTCGCTCTGGCCTCTCTCGCCCTGCTGAACCGTGGAATGCCGGGCTGAAGTTTGGTCGGATGGAGTCTGGGCACAGGCTATGCCTCCGCACATGATCAGCGCGGCGGGTATCAAGGCCAAGCGGCGCATCAAAACCTCCTGATGATCTGGAACGCGCCCATGGCGGGCAGCGTTCCGCCTTATGTCGAAAGGGTGCTCCCCGCGCACAAGGTCGCGCGGGGAGCAGGAACGATCCGCCAATTCAACAATTGCTGAACGCGCTGCTTCCCGGTCCGGCATCCGCCTCAGAAGCCCTGGCATTATGCATAACGCAATCATGACATAATCCGCGGCTACGGTAATATTCATTCCAGAATATTCGTTCCCGGGCGATGAAGAACGATTTGCACATCAAGGAGCAGCCGTGATCCAGAGCGAGCGTTACGACGGCTTCGCCATCATCCTGCATTGGGCGACCGCGATACTGGTGATAACCCTTTTCGGGATAGCGCAGGCCTGGGGGTTCCTGCCGCGCCATGGCGATGCGAGGCCCTTGCTGCAATCCCTGCACGTCTCCCTGGGGATCACCCTGGCCGCTGTTCTGTTCGTGCGGCTGGCCTGGCGCATCGGCTTCGGGCATCAACCGGCGTCGGACCAGGCAGGGCTGGTGGAGCGGGTGGCGAAGGCCATGCACTATGTCCTGTACGGATTGCTCCTGGTGATGGTGGCTTCGGGGTTCGGCAAGATATGGAGCCATGATCACGCGGCGGGCTTTTTCGGGCTGGTCTCGATTCCGGCTCCCCTGGCGGTTTCCAGGGCATGGCATCCGCTGGTGAGCACGGTGCATCAATGGTGCGCCTGGACGATCATCATCCTGGCAGGGCTGCATGCGCTGGCGGCGCTGCTTCACCATTATGTCCTGCGTGACGATATCTTGCGGCGCATGCTCCCGAGCCGCCGCCAAAGCCGGGCCTACTGAAGCTAACGGAAATCTCCGAACCGGCGCGGTGAACCGGCGGGCGCAACTTCCCGTGATCGAGGGCTCGGTCGGCCCGGAGCCGGCTTCCGGCCGGTCAGGCGGCGAGGACCGAGATCAGCCCGGCGATGCCCGCCAGCCCGACGATCGCGGTGATGACATGGGTGAAGGCGGCCTGCGAGATGCGCCGGACGGCATGGACGCCGGCAAAGGTGCCCAGGGCGGCAAAGGGCAGCAGCCAGATGCCGGGGATCAGCCAGGCCAGCCGCGCGACACCCGTGCCGAGCCCGACCGTGATCGCCAGCAGGTAGCTCAGCAGGTTGAACATCACGAGGATCGCCCGGCTGTCGCTGATCTCGCGCCCCTGCCAGGCGACGATCAGCGCCGGTATCGGGCCGCCCATGCTGGTGCAGCCGTTCAGGATGCCGCCGAGAAACGCCCCCGCCGCCAGCGGCCCCGCGCCGGGGCCGATCCTGATCCGGAACCGGGCCAGCCGCAGGGCGGTGATGCCGATGGCGAAGCCGGCGATGGCGATCTTCAGGGCGGGGCGGTCGATCACGCCCAGCAGCGCGATCCCGAGCGGCGTGCCGGCCATGGTGCCGAGGATGACCGGCACTGCCCGGTCACCGGCGATGGCGTGGCGGGCCTCGGCGATCACGCCCAGGCTCATGATGGCGCCAAGCACCAGCGCCACGAACACCACCTGGCGCGGATCGCGGGACATGAGCGAGAAGAGCGGGGTGAAGACCACGGCAAAACCGAAGCCGGCGAAGCCCTTGACGAAGCCGGCCGCCAGCGCGGCGAGGCCGGCGGCGATGAGCAGCGGCGGTGTGGAGGCGATCAGCATCATGACGGCGCTTCCAGTCCCTACCCCTGGGCGGCGTAGCGGCCAAGCCGGGCGCGCAAGGTGGAAAGCAGCTCATCGCGCGCGGCATCGCGCGAGCCGCGCATCCATGCCGCCGCCAGGGGGAGTCTCTGCAAGGTTCCTGTCTCGACCGTGAGCGGGATGTAGCGCACGCCCGGCACCGCCATGCGCGAAGTCCAGCGCGGCACGATGGCGATGCCGATCCTGGCGGCCACCAGATTGACGATGGTCTGCTTTTCCTCCGCCAGTTGCGCCACCCGGGCCTGAAGTCCCGCCTCGGCGAACAGCTTCATCGTCAGGTCGTGGCTGTGCGGGCGGGAGCGGCGGTCCGGCACGATCAAGGGCTGCTCGGCCATGTCCTCGACTGAAATCCAGGGCCTGCCATCCAGCGCATGCCCCTCGGGTACGGCGACCACCGCGGTCTCGTGGAACAGGAACAGGAATTCGAGGCTGCTGTCGGCAATTTCAGGCGGCCTGACCAAAGCGAGATCGAGGTTGCCGGAAAGCAGGCGCGGCAGGAGCCTGACGGTTTTATCCTCGACGAGCTGAACCGCGATGCCCGGGTGTGCTTCGCGAAAATCATGCAGCAGCAGGGGAACCAGGCCGGCCGAGGCGCTGTCGATGGCGCCGAGGCGCAGCACCCTGGGCTGGGTTCGCCGGCGCCCGCGAAAGCGCTTGCGGATGCGCTCGGCCTCGGCGAGCAGGGCGCGGGCATCATCGAGCAGCACCGCGCCATCGGCGGTGAGCGCCACGCTGCGGGTGGTTCGCGCCAGCAGGCGGGTTCCCAGATCCTCCTCGAGCAGCCGGATATGCCGGCCCAGCGCCGAGGGCAGCATGCCAAGCCGCTGCGCGGCCTTGCCGAAATGCAGCTCCTCCGCGACGGCGACGAACAGGCGCAGCTGATACAGGTCCATAGGCGGCGGGCGCTCCGGATTATATCATTTCTTTGTATAATACTGCGCCGTTTAAGGCGCCACCACGACAAGGCTAGGTTCGGGCCAGGGAAGAGCGCCGGTTCCGGCGCCCCCGCAACCAGGAGACCCGACATGGCAGACGATGCGTCCGTCGCCGACATGACAGACGTCATGACCAGATTCACCGCCTATATCGGCAAGCGCCTGCCGACCGATGTGAAAGCCAAGCTGGCCGATCTCAGGGCGAAGGAATCCAATGAGATGGCCAACGTGATCTATGATTCGATGGCCGCCAACCAGGAAGCGGCGGACCGGCTGAACCGCCCGAGCTGCCAGGATACCGGCGTCATCCAGTATTTCGTCACCGCCGGCGCGAAGTTCCCGCTGCTGGGCGAGCTGGAGGCGATTCTGCGCGATGCGACGCTGGGCGCCACAAGGCTGGGGCCGTTGCGCCACAACGCGGTGGAAGCCTTCGACGAGAAGAACACCGGCACCAATACCGGCTCGCGCATTCCCTGGCTCGACTGGGAAATCGTCCCCGGGGATGACGGGGTGACCATCGATGTCTACATGGCCGGCGGCGGCTGCACCCTGCCGGGCGCCTCGACCGTGCTGATGCCGGGCCAGGGCTATGAGGGCGTGGTCGATTTCGTGTTCGACGTCATCACCTCGCGCGGGATCAACGCCTGCCCGCCGCTGCTGGTGGGTGTCGGCGTCTCGACCGCCGCCGAGACCGCCGCGCGCCTCTCGAAGAAAGCCATTCTGCGCCCCGTCGGCAGCCATCACGAAAACCCGAACGCCGCCAAGATGGAGACGCTGCTGGAGGAAGGGCTGAACGAGCTGGGCATCGGTCCGCAGGGCCTGACCGGCAACAGCAGCGTGATGGGCGTGAACATCGAATCCTCGGCGCGCCATCCCTCCACCATCGGCGTCGCGGTATCCACCGGCTGCTGGGCGCACCGGCGCGGCCGCATCCGGTTCAACGCCGATCTCTCCTACGAAATTCTCTCCCATGAAGGCGTCGTCCTATGAAAAAGGTGCTCACCACTCCCATCAGCGATGAAGACCTGGCCGATCTCGATGTCGGGGATATCGTCTACCTGACGGGCCGGCTGGTCACCTGCCGTGATGTCGCGCATCGCCGCCTGATCGAGCAGGGGCGCGAACTGCCCGTCGATCTCAGGGGCGGGGCCATTTTCCATGCCGGCCCGATCGTCCGCCAGGACGAGGCGGGCGGGTTCGAGATGGTCTCGATCGGCCCCACCACCAGCATGCGCATGGAGAAGTTCGAGAAGGAATTCATCAAGGAGACGGGCGTGAAGCTGGTGATCGGCAAGGGCGGCATGGGCCCTGAAACCGCCGAGGGCTGCGCCGAGCACAAGGCGGTTCATGCCGTGTTTCCCGGAGGCTGCGCGGTGCTCGCCGCCACCAAGGTCGAGCGGATCGAGGGGGCGGAATGGCGGGATCTCGGCATGCCCGAGACCATGTGGATCAACAAGGTGAACGAGTTCGGCCCGCTGATCATTTCCATCGACACGCGCGGCAATAATCTGTTCGAGCAGAACAAGGCCCGCTTCAACGAGCGCCGCAAGCCGATCGCCGAGCGGATCAAGGCGCAGGTGGGCTTCATCCGTTAGCGCATGACGGCGTGAGGAGCCGCCCGGACCGCGGCGGCCACCGGTGCGCAACCAAAATCAGATAATTCCGGGAACAACATAACCCCGAGGAGGAATCGTCCAATGACGACCGAGATCGAAAGGCGCACCTTGCGCCGGATCAGCTGGCGTATCGTCCCCTTTATCATGCTGCTGTATTTCATCGCCTATATCGACCGGGTGAATGTCGGCTTCGCGTCTCTGACCATGAACAAGGATCTGGGCTTCACGGCCTCGATCCTGGGGTTCGGGTCTGGCCTCTTTTTCCTCGGTTATTTTCTGTTCGAAGTGCCCTCCAACCTGATTCTGCAGAAGGTCGGGGCGCGGGTCTGGATTGCCCGCGTCATGCTGACATGGGGGGTTCTCGCGGGAGCCGGCGCTTTTGTTGAAGGCGCGCGCAGCTTCTACGTGCTGCGCTTTCTCCTGGGCGCGGCGGAGGCGGGCTTCTTTCCGGGCATCATCCTTTATCTGAGCTATTGGTTTCCGGCCCGGCACCGCGCTTTCGTCACCTCGTTCTTCATGGCGGCCGTGCCCATTTCGACCGCGATCGGCTCGCCTGCATCGGCATATCTGTTGCAGCTCAACGGGGTGATGGGGCTGGCCGGCTGGCAATGGCTGTTCATTCTCGAGGCGCTGCCGGCGCTGATTCTGGGCATCGCGGTGCTGTACGTCATGACCGACCGGCCGGAGCAGGCGGCCTGGCTCAAGGATGATGAGCGCGCCTGGCTCGTTAGTACCATGAATGAAGAGGCCGCCCGCAAGGCGGCCTATGCCGAGCACAGCATCATCCGTGGCCTCGCCGACCCGCGGGTGCTCATTCTGGCGGTCATCTATTTCGGCACTTCGGCCGGTCTCTACACGCTCGGCATCTGGGCGCCGCAGATCATCAGGCATCTGGGCGTTTCAACCGTGACCAACGGGTGGCTCAACGCGATTCCCTCCGTCCTTTCGGTGATCGCCATGGTGTGGTGGTCGCGCCATTCCGACCGCACGGGCGAGCGCGTGTGGCATGTCATCATTCCCTGCGTGGTGGCCGCCGTCGGGCTGGTGCTTGCCGGAAAAGCCACCGGGATTACCGGCGTGGTGCTGGCGCTTTGCCTCGTCAATATCGGCATCAGCTGCTCGAAGCCGCCGCTCTGGTCCATGCCGACCATGTTCCTCTCGGGTTCGGCCGCCGCCGCCGGCACCGCGACCATCAATTCCATCGGCAATCTCGGCGGCTTCGTCGGCCCGGCGATGATCGGCTGGCTGAAGGACACGACCGGCAGCTTCGCGGGCGGCCTGTACTTCGTCGCCGGCTTGCTGGCGATCTCGGCGGCGGGCACGCTGCTGCTGTCCCGCGCGGCGCCCGTAACCGCGCCGGCCGCCGAAGCCACCAACAGCTAAGGCGCCCAAGGCCTCGCGCTTCCCGCTCCAGCATCGCCGCGGCGGGAGGCGCCGGCTGCATCATCCACCAGACCGGCTGCTTTGACGGCGCGCTGGTCCTCGTGGGCCGCCGTTGCCCTGGTCGCGGTGCCGGGCTTCCTGCTAATCGTTGGCAAGATCCGCCTGCCGCCGCGCCCCGTCCAGGGCGGCTCCGCCAGCAATGAGGAACGAGACCATGGCCAACGACAGCCTTCCCCCGCCCGCCCTCGAACCCGGCGCCGTGCCGGAGGCGCCGCTGACCCGGCGCAAGACACCCGCCGATCTGCGCTCCGCCCGCTGGTTCGGCCCCGCCGATCTGCGCTCCTTCGGCCACCGCTCGCGCGCCATGCAGATGGGCTACGCCCCGGAGGAATGGATGGGCAAGCCGGTGATCGCCATCATCAACACCTGGTCGGACCTCCAGCCCTGCCACGCCCATTTCAAGACCCGGGTGGAGGACGTGAAGCGCGGCATCTTGATGGCGGGTGGCTTTCCGGTGGAACTGCCCGCCCTCTCGGTCAGCGAGACCTTCGTCAAGCCGACCACCATGATGTACCGCAACATGCTGGCGATGGAGACGGAGGAGCTGCTGCGCTCGCACCCCGCCGATGGGGCGGTGCTGATGGGCGGCTGCGACAAGACCACGCCGGGCCTGCTGCTGGGCGCCACCAGCATGAACATCCCCGCCATCTTCGTCCCCGCCGGGCCGATGCTGCGCGGCAACTGGCAGGGCAAGGTGCTGGGCTCGGGCAGCGATAGCTGGAAATACTGGGACGAGCTGCGCGCCGGCAAGATCACTGACCAGGACTGGCTGGGCGTGGAGGGCGGCATCGCCCGCAGCTACGGCACCTGCATGACCATGGGCACCGCTTCCACGATGACGGCCATCGCCGAGGCCATCGGCATGGTGCTGCCCGGCGGCAGCTCCATCCCCGCCGCCGATTCCGGCCATATCCGCCTCGCCTCGGAATCGGGCCGGCGGATCGTCGACATGGTGTGGGAGGACCTGACGCCGAGCCGCATCCAGACGCGCGAGGCCTTCGAGAACGCAATCGCGGTGGCGATGGCGATGGGCTGCTCCACCAATGCCATCATCCATCTGATCGCCATGGCGCGCCGGGCCGGGCAGGAGATCGGCCTCGCCGATTTCGAGCGCGCGAGCCGCCGCGTGCCGGTGATCGGCAATGTGCGCCCCAGCGGCAACCAGTATCTGATGGAGGATTTCTTCTATGCCGGCGGCATCAGGGGGCTGATGGGCCGCATCCGCGAGCATCTGCACCTCGATTGCCTCACCGTCACCGGCCGCAGCCTGGGCGAGAACATCGAGGGCGCGAAAGTGTTCAACGACGACGTGATCCGCACCACCGGGAACCCGATCTATGGCGAGGGCTCGCTCGCGGTGCTGACCGGCAATCTCGCCCCCGATGGCTGCGTGATCAAGCCGGCGGCGATGGATCAGCGATTCCTGAAGCATTCAGGCCCCGCCGTGGTGTTCGACGATTATCCCTCGATGAAGAAGGCGGTGGATGACGAGGGCTGGGACATCACCGCCGACCACGTGATGGTGCTGCGCAATGCCGGGCCGCAGGGCGGGCCGGGCATGCCGGAATGGGGCATGCTGCCGATGCCGAAGAAACTGCTGAAGCAGGGGCACCGGGACATGCTGCGGCTTTCGGACGCGCGGATGAGCGGCACCAGCTACGGCGCCTGCGTGCTGCATGTCGCGCCCGAGAGCTATATCGGCGGGCCGCTGGCGCTGCTGAAAACCGGCGACATCGTCAGCATCGATGTCGATGCCCGCACCATCCGCATGGAGGTGCCGGAGGAGGAGCTCGCCCGCCGCCGCGCCGCCTGGACGCCGCCGGAGCCGCGCTTCGAGCGCGGCTATGGCTGGATGTTCACCAAGCATATCCAGCAGGCGAACGAGGGCTGCGATTTCGACTTCCTGCGCACGGAATTCGGCGCGCCGGTCTCCGAACCCGTCATCTACTAACGGCGAGATTTTACTTGCAATCGCGCAGTCCACGCAGAATCTGACAAGAAATCCTTGCCGATAAAGCCCCACGGCTCGGCCTGTCGGCATCCTGGGCGGGGAAGAGACGATGTGCCTGCTTTGTGCTTCTTCCGGCGACCGGAGTCTGGCGCGCCGCAAGCATATCCTTCAGCTCCTGGCGCTGGTGGAGAAACCGGACGCCCTGGATGCCGATGCGGCGCTGCGTCTGGCGGGGGAAATCCTGACGCTGGCTGGGGCGGATGGCGCCGCGTTCCAGTGCGAGGCCGTGCTTCCGCCCCCAGCCGCGAACACCGATGATGGGAGGCTTTCCTGATGGCAACCGCAACCATGACCGCGCCGGCGCAGGCGCTGCCCGATCCGTCCGATGCGCTGCTCGCCGAACTCTCGGGTGTCTACAAGGACATCCACGCTCATCCGGAGCTGTCGATGCAGGAGCGGCGAACATCGGGCATCGCCGCCGTCTGGCTGCGCAAGCATGGCTATGAGGTGACGGAGGGCGTCGGCGGCACCGGCGTCGTCGGGCTGCTGCGCAACGGCGATGGCGCCACGGTGCTGCTGCGCGCCGACATGGACGCGCTGCCGGTGAAGGAATCGACCGGCCTGCCCTATGCCAGCCAGGAGACCGGCACCGACCGCTTCGGCCAGGCCGCCGCCATCGCCCATGCCTGCGGCCACGACATGCACGTGGCCTGGCTGATGGGGGCGACGCGCATCCTGGCCGAGAACCGGGACAAATGGCGGGGAACCGTGCTCGCCGTGTTCCAGCCCGGCGAGGAAACCGGGCAGGGCGCCCGCGCCATGATCGAGGACGGCATGGTCAAGCGCTTCCCCAAGCCGGAGGTGACGCTTGGCCAGCATGTCATGCCGATCAGCGCCGGACAGATCGGCTTGCGCCCCGGCACCATGCTCTCGGCCGGCGACAGCCTGGAGGTGACATTGTTCGGCCGCGGCGCGCATGGCTCGATGCCGCAGAAGAGCATCGACCCGGTGGTCATGGCCGCCGCCGCGGTGATGCGCCTGCAAACCGTGGTATCGCGCGAGGTCGCGATGACCGACAGCGCCGTCGTCTCGGTCGGCACATTGCGGGCGGGGATGAACGAGAACGTCATTCCCGATCATGCCCTGCTCCGGCTCAATGTCCGCACCTTCAAGGATCAGGTGCGCGAGCGCGTGCTGGCGGCGATCCGGCGCATCCTGGACAGCGAGGCCGCCGCCTCCGGCGCGCCGAAGCCGCCCGACTACAAGGTGCTGAGCCAGTTCCCGCTGACGCGCAACGACGAGGGGGCGACGCGCAGGGTGGTGGCGGCGCTGGAAGGCCATTTCGGCGCGGACAGGGTGCATGAGATCGAGCCGGTGACGGCCAGCGAGGATTTCGGCCTGTTCAGCGCCGCCTGGAACGTGCCGGCGGTGTTCTGGGCGGTCGGCGGCATCGACCCGGAGAAATACGCGGCCGCCGAGACGGCCGGCAAGCTGGATGAAATTCCCGCCAACCACGCCCCCGATTTCGCGCCGGTGATCGACCCGACGCTGCGCACCGGCATCGAGGCGATGCTCGCCGCCGCAAGCGCCTGGCTGGCGCCCGCTCAGACCGCTCATTGATCCACGTCCAGCCGAGCGTCCTGCTGGTCAGGGCGCTCAACCTGATCGGCACGCTGGTGTTCGCGATGAGCGGCGCCGCGCGGGGCGTGCAGCGCTCCATGGACCTGTTCGGGGTGCTGGTGCTCGCCTTCGTCACCGCGGTGACCGGCGGCATCACCCGCGATGTCCTGATCGGCGCCATACCGCCGGAATCGATCGCGAGCTGGCACAATCTGGCCCTGGCGGTGCTGGGCGGGCTGCTGGTGTTCCGCTTCTCCCGGCTGTTCGACCGGCTGCAGCATCCGGTGCTGCTGTTCGACGCGATCGGGCTCGGGCTGTTCGCGGTGGCGGGAACGCAGAAGGCGCTCGATTTCGGCGTCAACTGGCCGATGGCCGCCATCCTCGGCATGGTCAGCGGCATCGGCGGCGGCATGATGCGCGACGTGCTGACGGCGCAGATACCCAGCGTCCTGCGCTCCGATCTCTATGCGGTGGCGGCGCTGGCGGGGGCGCTGGTGGTGGTCGCCGGCAACGCGCTCCACCTGCCGCTCGCCGTGGTCGGCTGGGCGGGCGTCGGCCTGTGCGTGTTCCTGCGCCTGATGGCGCTCTATCGCGGCTGGAGGCTGCCGGCCGCCGCCTCGAAGGGAGAATAGGCGTTTCATGACCATCGCCGCCCTGCTGCCCTATCGCCGGTGGGAGTTGAGCCTCCACGTGATTTTCGTGATGGGCTGGATGGCCGGAATGATCTGCCTGCCGGTTCTCTACGCCTATCACCAGGAAGCGGCTCCCGGCTCGGCGGAAGCCGCGCGCTTCGCCGAGGCGGAACGGGCATTGTTCAAGCGGCTGGTCAATCCGGCGATGAACCTCGCCTTCCTGTCCGGCATTCTGCTCATCCTGACGCCGGGCGCGATCTCGTGGTCGGCGCGCTGGTGGTGGGTGAAGCTGATCTGCATAGTCCTGCTGAGCGCGTTTCACGGCGAGTTGTCGCGGTGGCGGCGGGCCCTGCGCGACGGAAGCAGCCGGCGCCCGCCGCGCTTTTACGGCCTCGCCACCACCATTCCAGTTGCCTTGGCGATCACGATCGTCATCATGGTCATCGTTCAGCCCTGACCGATCAACCATGGAGGATTGCCATGCCCGAGCCCATCTATCCGAACCTGAGCCGCGAGCTTGCCGGCAAGCGGCGGGAACTCGCTCCGGCGCAGCAGGCCGCTTTCGACAGCTTCAGCCAGGCCGTGTTCGCGCCTGGCGCCCTCGATGCCAGGACCAAGCAGATCATCGCGGTGGCGGTCGCCCATGTCACCCAGTGCCCGTACTGCATCAGGGGGCACACGAAAGCGGCGTTGAAAGCCGGCGCGACCGAACAGGAGCTGGCGGAAGCCGTCTGGGTCGCCGCCGAGATGCGCGCCGGCGGCGCCTATGCCCACTCGACGCTCATGCTCTCGTCGATGGCCGAGCACGAGGCGAAACACGAGACATGAAGCCCGCGCCTCCGCTTGAGGCAGATCAAGGCGAAGGAGGCGGCGGTGCGGGAATTTCCCGATCATGCGCCAGATGATGGGAAAATGCTCATGATGAGCACAAGGGCCGAGATCGCCGTCATCGACGATGACGAGGCGGTTCTCGAATCCTTCCGCTTCATGCTCGAGGCGGCGGGATACGAGGTGCTGGCCTATCCCTCCGCCATCGCCTTTCTCGAAAGCCGGCCGCGCCGCCCGCGATGCCTCATCCTCGATCAGCACATGCCGCGGATGTCGGGGCTGGAGCTGGCGGCCAGGCTGCGCGCCGAGGGGCTGGGCATCCCGATCATGCTCATCACCGCCGCCCCGACCCCGGCCATCGCCGCGCGGGCGGCGCGGCTGGGCATCGAGCGGGTTCTGGAAAAGCCGCCCGGCGAGGAGGAGCTGATCGGCTTCATTGCCGCCCATGACTGAGACCGAGGCGCGCGCCTGGCTCGCGGCCATCGCCGAATCGGCCAATGACGCGATCATCGGCAAGGATCTGAACGGCATCGTCAATTCCTGGAACAAGGCGGCGGAGGCCATGTTCGGCTATGCCGCTTCCGAGATCATCGGCCAGCCCATCACCCGCATCATCCCCGAGGAGCGCATCGGCGAGGAGGCGCTGATCCTCGGCCGCGTCGGCCGGGGCGAGCGGCTGGCGCATTTCGCCACCGAGCGGCGGCGCAAGGACGGCGCGATCATCCCCGTCTCGCTCACCATCTCGCCGATCCGCGACCGGCAGGGCCGGATCGTCGGCGTCTCCAAGATCGCCCGCGACCTCAGCGAGACGCAGAAGGTCCATGACGAGCTGCGGCGCCGCGAGGCCCTGCTCCGCTCGGTGCTGGAGACGGTGCCGGACGCGATGATCATCATCGACGAGCATGGCGTGATCCAGTCCTTCAGCGCCATGGCCGAGCGGCTGTTCGGCTTCGGCGCCGGGGAGGCGCTGGGGCGGAATGTCAGCATCCTGATGCCCGCCCCCTATCGCGACGAGCACGACGATTACGTCGCCCGCTACATCGAGACGCGCGAGCGCCGCGTCATCGGCCACCGGCGCGTGGTCATCGGCCGGCGCAAGGATGGCGGCACCTTTCCGATGGAGCTTTCGGTGGGCGAGGTGGCGCTGCCGGGGGCGCGGCTGTTCACCGGCTTCGTGCACGACCTGACCGAGCGGCAGGAGCAGCAGCGCCGGCTGGAGGAGATGCAGGCCGAGCTGATCCATGTTTCGCGCATGAACGAGCTGGGCCAGATGGTGTCGGTGCTGGCCCATGAGGTGAACCAGCCGCTGGCGGCGATCGGCAACTATCTCAGCGGCATCCGCCGGCTGCTCGCCGCCGGCAGGGCGGAGGGGGTGGAGCGGGCGGTGGGGCAGATGGCGGAGCAGGCGGAGCGCGCCCGGCAGATCATCCAGAGGCTGCGCCAGCTCGTGAAGAAGGGCGAGACGGACCGGCGGCCCGAGGATTTGCGCAAGACCATCGAGGAGGCGAGCGCCCTGGCCCTGCTCGGCGCCGGCCAGAGGCTCAAGCTGGAGATGGCCCTCGCCGATGACGCCGCCGAGGCGGTGATGGACAAGATCCAGATCCAGCAGGTTCTGATCAACCTGATCCGCAACGCGGTGGAGGCGATGGCGGGGCAGCCATCGGGCAGGCTCTCGATCAGCGCCAGGCGGGCGGGCGGGATGATCGAGATCGGCATCGCCGATACCGGGCCGGGCCTGCCGGAGACGGTGCGGGCGCGGCTGTTCCAGCCCTTCGTGACCACCAAGCCCGCCGGGCTGGGGGTGGGGCTTTCGGTCTGCCGCACCATCATCGAGGCGCATGGCGGCGAAATCCGCGCGGCGGAGGCGGAAGGCGGCGGCGCCGTCTTCAGCTTCACCATTCCCCGCGCGGGAGCGTGAAACCGGCGCCAGTCAGCGCGGC
>DASTAF010000202.1:0-20750 GCA_035713005.1 Acetobacteraceae bacterium | reverse complement strand
CATCCGGTCACCATCGAGAACTTCCTCAGCATCACCGCGACGGGAACCAATTCGACGAAAAAGGACGAATTCAAGTGGTTCGGGGACTCTTCAAAGGATTCAAAGCTTTCGGACAGCATTGCGGTGAATTTCAACTTCACCCAGCCGAGCAGCGGCACTACCGACATCTTCGGCACGGGAAGCGCAACGACCGCTTCCTTTTTCGCTCTGGTTGATGGCCTTTCGGGAGGGGTTGAATGGAATAATCTGGGCGCCGTGAACTTCAGCGATGGCGCCAAGCTTTTGATCGCCTTCAGCAATGCCAAGTTCAACCCCTGCAACTTCGTGTACAATCCGTGCAACGGCACCTGGACCGACACGCTGGATGTCGACGCCACCTTCGATCTGACCAAGGGACCGATGCCCACCCCGGTGCCGGAACCCGGATCGCTGGCGCTGCTCGGCACCGGCCTCGTCGGCCTCGGCTTCGCGCTGCGCCGCCGCCGCAACGGCTGACGACGCAAAAGCCGGCTGGCCAGGCGGGGCCGGCCGGCGCATCTCCTTGAAAGCCGCAGGCGGAAGGCCCTCTTATCCTGCTTTCGCAATTGGAGACGACTCATGGAAATGCGCGCGCTCGGCAGGTCCGGCATCGAAATCCCGCCTTTGATGTTCGGCGGCAACGTGTTCGGCTGGACGGCCGATGAGGCGACCTCCTTCCGCCTGCTCGACCGGCTGCGCGAGGCCGGGCTGACCGCGATCGACACCGCCGATGTCTATTCAAGCTGGGTTCCCGGCCATAAGGGAGGGGAATCCGAGACGGTGATCGGCAACTGGCTGAAGCGCGGCGGCGGCCGCGAGCGCATGATGATCGCGACCAAGGTCGGCATGGCACAGGGCGCGGATGGCAAGAAGCTCTCGAAGGCGAGCATCACGGCCGCAGCCGAGGGGTCGCTGCGGCGGCTGCAGACCGATCATATCGATCTCTATCAGGCGCATGCGGATGACGAGGGGACGCCGCTGGAGGAGACGCTGGAAGCCTTCGCCGCGCTGATCAAGGCGGGCAAGGTGCGGGCGATCGGCGCCTCCAACTATACGGCGCCGCGCCTGCGCGAGGCGCTGGAGACCAGCAGGCGGCTCGGCCTGCCGCGCTATGAATCCCTCCAGCCGCAATACAACCTGGTCGAGCGCCAGGGCTATGAGGAGGCGCTGGAGCCGCTCTGCCGTGCCGAGGGGATCGGCGTGATCTGCTATTACGCGTTGGCGGCGGGCTTCCTCACCGGCAAATACCGCTCGGAGGCCGATCTTTCCGCCAGTCCGCGCGGTGCCGGGGTGAAGAAATATCTCGACGCGAGGGGAATGAAGGTGCTGAAGGCGCTGGACGAGGTGGCGGCGCAGCAGCAGGCGAAACCCGCGCAGGTGGCGATCGCCTGGCTGATCGCCCGGCCCTCGATCACCGCGCCCATCGCCAGCGCCACCAGCCTGGAACAGCTCGATGATCTGATCGGCGCGGTGCGGCTGAAGCTGCCGCCGGAGGCGATCCGCGCGCTCGACGAGGCGAGCGCCTGACAAGGCTGGCTCAGGAGCGCTTCTGCGCCCGCTTGCGGGGAGCCGGCTGCCGCCGCTTGCCCTGAACCGGCACCTCCCCCGGCTGCGGATGGGAGGCGGCTTCCTCGGCCAGCGCGGCCTCCGCTTCCGGGGACTGCCCGGCTTCCTCCTCGGCTTTGATCAGCGCGCTGGCGCGCTCCCAGTATTCTCCCTCATTGCCGTGTGGCCTGCCATCCGCTTCCCACAGATGATAGGCGCGCTCGCGTATCCGCTGGTCGCGGCTTTCGCCGGAAGATGGATTGCTGTCCGACATCGCTGCCTCTCCTTGCCCCTTTCACCAGAGATAAGGCGCGCGGCCCCGCCAGCACAGCCTCGCGGAGGAATTTTCCTCAGCCTCGCGAGGGCCGGAAGGAGCGGAGCGGAACCGAATTGCGGATGATCGCGCGGAAATCCCGGCGCTCGATGAGGCCCAGCGCCGCCGCCTGCAGCAGCAGGTTGCCGGAGGTGGTCGCCTCGACCGGACCGGCCACCACCTCCGCCCCCGAGGTATCCGCCAGCCACTGGTTGAGCAGGTCGATCCGCGAGCCGCCGCCCACCACGTGCACGCGCTCGATCCGCCCGGCGAGCGCCCCCACCCGCCCAATGATCGAGGCGGTATCGGCGGCGAGGCTCCGCAGCAGCAGGCGGGTAATCTCCGCCTCGCCTTCCGGCGCGCTGCCCGTCATCCGGCGGCAGAGCTCGCGCACGCGCTCCGGCATGTCCGCGCCCGGGGAGGCGAGCAGCCTGTCATTGATGTCGATGGCAGGCCGCTCCGGCGCCGCCCCGGCGGCGGCGAGCAGAGCGGCAAAATCCGGCTCTCCCCAGGCGCGGCAGCATTCCTGCAGGACGAACAGCCCGGCCGAGTTCTTCAGGAAGCGCGTGGTGCCGCCCACCCCCTGCTCGTTGGTGAAGTTTTCCGCGCAGGCCGCCTTGGTGATCACCGGCTCCGCCACCTCCACCCCGGCGAGCGCCCAGGTGCCGCTCGACACATAGGCCCAGCCGCCCTCATCTTCCGCCGGCACGGCGGCGATGGCGCTGGCGGTGTCGTGCGTCGCGGGCGCCACCACCAGCGCGCCTTCGAGACCAGCCTCCCCCGCGACTTCCGGCAGCACCTCGCCCAGTACCGTTCCGGCCTCCACCAGCTCCGGCATGATCCGGACTGGAATGCCGAAGGCATCGAGAATGGCGGCCGACCAGGCGCGGACGCGCGGATCGTAGAGCTGGGTGGTGCTGGCATTGCTGTGCTCGCCCGCCATCCGCCCGCACAGCCAGTAATGGATCAGGTCGGGCAGCATCAGGAAATGCGCCGCCCGGCCGAACAGGCCCGGCGCCTTCCGCCCCGCCGCGACGAGCTGCGGCAGGGTGTTGATGGTGAGGAACTGCACGCCGGTATGCCGGTAGATCTCGGCGCGCGGCATCACCCGCTCGATCTCCTCCAGCATGCCGTCGGTCCGGCGGTCGCGGTAGGAATGCACGAGGTCGATGGGCAGGGTGTCGTCGTCGAGCAGGGCGTAATCCACCCCCCAGGTGGTGACGCCGATGCTCGCGATGCGCCCGCGCGCCGAGGCGAGTTTCAGCCCGGCGAGAATCTCCCGCCAGAGTTCCAGCACGTTCCAGTAGAGATGCCGCCCCACCGGCACCGGACGGTTGGGAAAGCGGTGCAGCACCTCGAAATCGAGCCGCCCCTCCGCCACCCCGCCCAGGGCGACCCTGCCGCCCGAGGCGCCGAGATCGATCGCGGCGTGGCGCGGCGCCTCAGCGGACATAGGCCGCAGGCACGCCGCCATCGACGGTCAACGCGCCCCCGGTCGTCTTGCTGGAAGCGGCGGAGGCGAAGAACAGGATCGCTTCCGCCACATCCTCGGGGGTGATGTTCACCTTCAGCGTGGTGCGGGCGCGGTAATGCGCCTCCAGTTCGTCCTCGCGGATGCCGTAGGTGGCGGCGCGGTCCGCCCGCCAGGCGGAGTTCCAGATCGAGGAGCCCGCCAGCACCGCGTCCGGCAGCACCGTGTTCACCCGGATTCCGGCGGCCCCGCCTTCCTCGGCCAGGCAGCGGGCGAGATGCAGCTCCGCCGCCTTCGCCGCCGAATAGGCCGCGGCGTTGCGCCCGGCGACCACGGCGTTCTTGCTCGCCACGAAAACCAGCGAGCCGCCGGAGCCCTGGGCGCGCAGGATGCGGAAGGCGGCGCGGGCGATCAGGAAATAGCCGGTGGAGAGGATGTCGAACTGGCGCTGCCAGTCGGCCAGTTTTGTCTCCTCGATGGGAGCGCTCATGCTGATCCCGGCATTGTTCACCACGATATCGACGCCGCCATAGACCAGCACCGTATCGGCGAAGGCGGCATCCACCGCCACCTCTTGGGTGACATCCACCGCCGCCGCCACCGCGCGGTGCCAGCCATGGCGGCGGACAAGCTCCTCCGCCACCTCGCGCGCCCCGGCCTCGTTGCGGTCGGCGATCACCACATGGGCGCCCTCGCCTGCCAGCCGCGCGGCGGCGGCCCGGCCGATGCCGCTGGCGGCGCCGGTGATCAGCGCCACATGGCCGTCGAGCGGCTTCGGCGGCGGCTTGCGCGAGAGCTTGTAGAGCTCCAGCGGCCAGTATTCGATGGCGAAGCTCTCCGCCTCGGAGAGCGTCTCAAACCCGCCCACCGAGGCTGCATGGCGCATCACCGCGATGGCCCGGTGATAGAGCTGGCGCGAGACATCGGCGCCGGCCGCGTCCGCTCCGCTGGTGACCATGCCGATGCCGGGGATCAGGATCACCCGGGGCTGGGGCGAAACCATGGCATCACCTGGCTTCGCATGCGCCTCGAAATAGCGGCGATACTGCGCGCCGAATTCCGCCAGCCCTTTCCGCGCCGCCTCCACCAGCGCCGTATCGCCATCGCCGGGCTTCCAGCCCAGCAGCAGGGGCAGGCGCTTGGTGTGCACCAGATGATCCGGGCAGGATGCCCCGCGCATGGCGAGGCCGCGGCAATCCGCCGAGCCGGTGAATGCCAGCACGTCGTCATCATCGTCGGCGAGCAGGATGGTCTTGCGATTGCTGCTCATCGCCCCGCGCAGCACCGGCAGCAGAAGGGCCAGCAGGCGCCGCCGCTCGGCCTCGGGAAGCGGCGGCGTCACCGTTTCGCCGAAGGGATGGGCCGTGGCGCGGGCGTTCAGCCAGGCTTCCGCCTCGCCGATGATGCGCAGCGTGTTCTCGTAGCATGTGCGCGCATCCTCGCCCCAGGTGACCAGCCCGTGCTTGCCCATCACCACGCATTCCAGGCCGGGATTCTCCCGCACCGCCGCGCCGATCATGCGGGAGAGCGAAAAGCCGGGCCGCACATAAGGCACCCAGGCGGCGCGGTCCCCGTAGATCTCGCGCATCAGCTCCGGCCCGCGCGGGCTGCAGGCGATGGCGATGATCGCGTCCGGATGGGTGTGATCGACATGCTTTCCCGGCGTGAAGGCGTGCAGCAGGGTCTCGATGCTCTGCCTCGGCCGCCCCGGCTCGAACACCGTGCGTTCGAGATAGGCCGTCATCTCCTCGTCGCTCATCTCGGTCCGGTTGAAGAGCGGCTCGATCTCGTCGAGCCTCAGCCCCGCCATGTCACGCCCGGCGATGCTGGCAAGGTCGCTGCCGCTGCCCTTCACCCACAGCACCGGCACCTCGCGGCCCAGATGGTCGCGCTCCAGGCTCTTCACCGAGGTATTGCCGCCGAAGATGTTGACGATGCTGCGATCCACCCCCAGCAGGCGCGAACGATGCACCAGCGCCGCCAGCCCATCGCCCTCCGGCGGGTTCGAATCGTTCCAGTGAACGCGTTTCATGTCCTTCGCCATCTTGTCCATTCCCGTCAGCTCCCGTAGCCGCTCGCGGCGGAGGCGATGCCGCGGTCGCGCCTGACCTGGCGCAGATATTCCCCCTCCCGATGCGCGGCGAGCGGGTCTTCCGGCAGGTTCCGCCCCCGCCGCCATTCCGCGAGCATCGGCCTCACATCCGCCCGGTAGGCATCCATCAGGATGCGGTGCGCGCCCAGCACGTCGCCCTCGTCCTGCGCCTCTGCCAGCGCGGCGCGATCCACCAGCAGCGCCTTCGCATAGGCTTCCTGGCAGTTCAGCACGCTCATGATCATCGCCTCGACCTTCGGCTCGATGTTGAAGCTCTGGTCGATCATGTAGGAGACGGCGGCGGCGCAATCGCGCGTCGCCGGATCGGCCCCGGCGGCGGCGAGCTCGTTATAGATCAGGAACAGCTCCAGCGGATTGGTGGTCCCCGCGATCAGGTCGTCATCCGCGTAGCGGCGGGCGTTGAAGTGGAACCCGCCCAGCTTGCCCTCGTCGAGCAGGATGGCGACGATCGCCTCGATATTCGCCCCCTGCGGATGATGGCCGAGATCGACCAGCACCTGCGCCTTCGGGCCCAGAGCCTGGGCATGGGAAAGCGCCAAGCCCCAGTCGAACAGATCGGTGAAGTAGAAGGCGGGCTCGAAGAACTTGTATTCGATCAGCATGCGACCGTCCGGCGGCAGGGCGTTGACGCAGGCGGCCAGCCCTTCCCGCATCCGCCGCCGCCGCGCCCGGAAATCGTCCTGCCCGGCATAGTTCGTGCCGTCTGCAAACCACAGGCTGAGATCGCGCGAGCCGGTCTGCCGCATGATCTCGGCGCATTCGGCGAGATGCGCCGCGGCCTTCTCGCGCACCCGCGTATCGGGATGGGCGAGGGAGCCGAGCCGGTAGTCATCCTCTTGGAACAGGTTCGGGTTGATCGCGCCGATGGTAATGCCGCGCGCCTCGGCGAAGCGGCGCAATGCGCCGTAATCATCCGCCCGATCCCAGGGGATGTGCAAGGCGATGGCGGGGGCGATGCCGGTGAGGCGATGCACCTCCGCCGCGTCCTCGATCTTCTCCCAGATGGTGCGGGCCGCGCCGGGGGCGGCGAAGGTCTTGAAGCGGGTGCCGGTATTGCCATAGGCCCAGCTCGGAGTTTCGATGCGCTGCGCATCCAGCGCCGCCAGCAGGGTCCGGTTCATGCGCCCTCCGCGACGATGAGGTGGATATCCGCCGCGTCCAGCGCGGCCGCCTCGCCATCCGCCGGGCGTTTTTCGGTGATCATGATGTCGATTTCCTCCAGGGATGCGATGGTGGCCAGGGCGCGCCGGCCGAACTTCGATGAATCCATCAGCGCGATCTTGGTGCCGCCGGAACGGAGCATGGCTCGCTTGGCCCCCACCTCCGGCAGGTGCGAATCGGTGAAGCCGAGCCCGGCGCTGAAGCCCTTGGCCGAGAAGAACACCTTGTCCGGGTGCAGCCGCGCCATCGCCTCCTCGAACAGCACGCCGGTGAAGGAGCGGGCGCTGGGATGGAAGGCGCCGCCGACCAGAACGAAGGGAATTCCGCTCGCCGCCAGGGCGGAAGCGGCATCCAGGCTGGAGACGATGGCGGAGACGCGCCGCGCGTGCAGCACGCGGATCAGGGCGAGCGCCGTGGTCGAGGCGTCGAAGGCCAGGATGTCGTCATCCTTGATCAGCGCGAGGGCGGCGCGGGCGATGGCCTGCTTCGCCTCGATGTCGCGCGCGGCGCGCAGATGGTGGCTGAGCTCCTCCGCCATGCGCTCGCGCAGGCGCGCTCCGCCGCGCACCCGCTCCATCAACCCCTGCTCGACCAGCGCGTCGAGATCGCGCCGCACCGTCATGTCGTGCACGCCGAACTCGACGGCGAGGTCCCGCACCCGGATCTGCGCCGAGGCCGCCGCGCGCCGCAGGATCTCCTCCTGCCGGGCGGTGGCGGATTTCGCCGCCTCCGCGCGCGCCTGCTGCCTCGCCAGCGGTTTCTCGTCCCTGGAATCAAACATCGAACCCGTGCCTATCACGGTGGATCGCACAAAATCCAGCGCATTCTAACCAGATTTCACACATAATTCTCGTTGCAGCGCACAAAATCGCACATCAAGCAAACATTTGCTTGACAAGCCGCGCCTGAATCCGGAAGGTTCGCGGCGTCCAGAGTCAATCAGCAAAAGTCACGGGGAAACCGCCAATGAACGAGACGATGCCACGCATGCGGATAAGCCGCCGGCTCCTGGCCGGGGCAGCGGCGCTCGCCGCCATCCTCGCCGCGCAGCCGGGCAGCGCCCGGGCCGCCGAACCCACCATCGCCTTCGTGCCGAAGCTGATCGGCATTCCCTATTTCAGCGCGATGCGCCAGGGCTTCGAGAAGGCGGGCAAGAAGTTCGGCGCCAAAATCATCTATCAGGGGCCGACCACCGCCTCCGTCTCCGGCCAGACCGAGATCGTCCAGAGCCTGATCAACAAGCATGTGAGCGCGGTGGGCGTTTCGGCCAACAGCCCGACCGCGCTGGAGGCGCTGGCCAAGCAGGCGGTGCAGCAGCACATCCTGTTCTATTCGACCGATTCGCAGGTGGACGGGCCGGATGTCGCCCTCCGCGTCGAGCAGGCGAGCAACAAGGGCCTGGCCGATGCGGTGGTGGACCAGCTCGCCAAGGCGATCGGCGGCAAGGGCGATGTCGCCTTCGTCTCCGGCGGCCCGACCGCGACCAACCTGAACGCCTGGATCGCGCTGATGAAGGCGCGGATGGCGAAGAAATATCCGGACATGAAGCTGGTCTCCATCCAGTATGCGGGCGAGGACATCAACAAGGCGACGCAACTGACCAGCCAGCTTCTCTCCGCCTATCCGCACCTGAAGGGGGTGGTGGGAGTAAATTCCACCGCCGTGCCGGGCGCCGCCCAGGCAGTGCTGCGCGCCGGGCTGAGCGGCAAGGTGGCGGTGACGGGCATTACCGATCCCAACTCCATCCGCCCCTTCGTCATGAACGGCACGGTGAAGAGCGTGGTGCTGTGGAACCCGATCAATCTCGGCTATCTCACCTGCTGGGCGGTGCTTCAAAAGCTCCACCACAAGTCCATGCAGCCGGAAAACGATGTTCCCGGCCTCGGCAAGGTAAGCTACGACGCCAAGACCCGCACCCTGCTGCTCGGCAAGCCGCTGGTGATCGACAAGTCGAACATCAGCCTGAACTTCTGAGGATGAGGCGGATGCGCATCCTCCCCGGCGCCGGCTGATGCCTCACGTCGAGCTCTCCGGCATTGCCAAGAATTTCGGCGGGGTGCATGCGCTGAAGGGCGTCGATCTCTCGCTCGATCTCGGCCGCACCCACGCGCTGCTGGGCGAAAACGGGGCGGGGAAATCGACGCTGATCCGCATCCTCACCGGGGCGATCACGCCGGATTCGGGCAGCATCACCATCGGCGGGGTGCAGCACCGCTTCCGCCATCCGGAGGACGCGCAAGAAGCGGGCATCGCCGCCGTGTACCAGGAGCCGGCGATCTATCCGCATCTCTCGGTGCTGGAGAACATCTTCGCGGGGCGGGAGATCACCACCCGCTTTGGCCTCATCCGCAAGGAGGCGATGGCGGCCTCGGTCCGGCCCTGGCTGGACCGGCTGGAGCTATCGCCCGACCTGCTGGAGAAGCGGATGAGCCAGCTCAGCCTGGGTTATCAGCAACTCATCCTGATCGCCAAGGCGCTGACCCAGGAGGCGCGCATCCTGATTTTCGACGAGCCGACCTCGATCCTCTCGGCCTCGGAGACGGACCGGCTCTTCGCCATCATCAACCGGCTGCGGGCGGATGGGCGGGGCATCGTCTACATCACCCACCGGCTCGACGAGATTCCCCGCATCGCCGATCAGGTCACGGTGCTGACGGATGGCAGGGTGACCGGCTCGGCGCCGATGGGCGATCTCGACGAGGCGAGCCTGCTGGCGCTGATGGCCGGGCGGTCGAGCCGCGACTATGCCGAGCCGCTGCGGCATCGCGAGCGGGCCGCCGGCCCGCCGGTGCTGGAGGTGGAGGGGCTGGGCCGGGCGGGATATTATCAGGGGGTGAACTGGTCGATGCCGCGGGGCATCGTCACCGGGGTCTATGGGCTGGTCGGCTCGGGAAGGTCGGAGGTAGCGCTGGCCGTCTTCGGGGCGATGCCCGCTCATTCGGGAACGATCCGGCTGGAGGGCGAGACCATCGCCCCGCGTAGCCCGGCGGAGGCCATCCGCCTTGGCATCGGTTATCTGCCGGAGGACCGGAAGCTGCAGGGCATTTTCGCCGCCAAGCCGCTGGAGGCGAATCTGACGGTGAACGCGCTGCGCAGCTTCGGGCGGTGGTTCGGCCTCGATTTCGGCGGGCTGCACGCGGAGGCGCGGCGGCTGATGCAGCATTACGCGATCAAGGCGCGGAACCCCGCCACCGCCATCGGCACGCTTTCCGGCGGCAACCAGCAGAAGGCGCTGTTCGCCCGCTGGGCCGGGCGCGAGCTGCGGGTGCTGATCCTGGACGAGCCGACGCGCGGCATCGATATCGGCACCAAGGCCGAGATCCATCATTTCATCCGCGATCTGGCGGCCCAGGGCATGGCGGTGGTGGTGATTTCCTCCGACCTGCCGGAGATTCTCGCGGTGAGCGACCGGGTGATCGTGATGCGCGGGGGCGGCGTGGTGGCGGAGGCGAGCGGCGATGCGATGAACGCGGAGGCGATCCTCGCCGCCGCCATCGGCGCCGGGCAGGGAGCGCGGGCGGCATGACCCTTTCGATCACCTCCGTCTCCGCCGCGCCGCCCGGCGCGCCGAGGCGCATCCGCATGCCGGCGGGGCGGGAATTCCTGCTCCTCGTCACCCTCGGCTTGCTGGTGGCGGGGATTTCGGCGGGATCGCGCGGGGCGTTCTGGACCAGCGTCAACCTCAACAATCTCTTCGTCAGCAGCGCCATCACCGCCATCCCGGCCATCGGCATGACGGTGGTGATCCTGACCGGCGGGATTGATGTCTCGACCGGCTCGATGCTCGGCCTCGTCGCCGCCATCGGCGGCACCTGCTTCGCGGCCGGATGGAGCCTGGCCGCGACCATTCCCGTCTTCCTCGCCACCGGGGCGGCGCTGGGGCTGGTGAACGCCCTGCTGATCATCCAGGGGCGCATCCCGCCGGTGATCGCCACCCTCGGCACGCTCAGCATCTACCGGATGCTGGTCTTCGTGGTGCTGGGCAGCAACTGGCTGACCCAGATTCCCCCGGCGCTGACGACGATTTTCGTGATGGACCATCTATGGTTCCTGCCGGTGGTGGCGGTCATCGCCCTTGCCCTGCTGATCGTGGCGGCGCTGTTCCTGCGCCATTTCCGCTGGGGAAGGCATGTCTACGCGCTGGGCAATAACGAGGAGGCGGCGCGGCTCGCCGGCATCCGCCCGAACCGGATCAAGCTCACCGCCTATGTCGGGCTCGGCCTGCTCACCGGCTTCGCCGCCCTGCTCACCCTGGGCGAGAGCCCGATGGTGCAGACCTCCACCGGCAGCGGCTTCGTGCTGCAGGTGATCGCCGCGGTGGTGCTGGGCGGCACCGAGCTTTCCGGCGGGCGCGGCGGCATGCTGGGCACGCTGCTCGGCACGCTGATCGTCGAGGTGGTGAATGACGGGATCGTGCTGCTGCACATCCAGCCCTTCTGGAGCGGCGTCGCCCTCGGCGGGGTGATCCTGGTCGCCATCGGCGCAAGCTCCCGCCGCCACGTGATGGAGAACCAGGCATGACCGCCAGCGGCTTCGACGCCACCCGCCCCATCCTGCTGCTGATCATGCTGGTCCTCGCCCTGGGCGGCTTCGCGGTCGGCCATCCCGGCATCCTCTCGCCCGACAACCTCAACAGCATGGCGGTGTTCGGCGTCGAGATCGGCATGATCGCGCTGGGGCAGACGCTGGTGATCTGCGGCGGGGATTCGGGCATCGATCTTTCGGTGGGCGCCATCGCCGCGCTTTCGCAGGTGGTGCTGGGGCTGCTGATCCATGCCGGCCTGCCCTGGCTGCCCGCGGTGCTGCTGACCCTGAGCGCCGGGCTGGTCCTGGGTCTGGTGAACGCGGTGGCGATCAACTGGTTCCGGATTCCGCCGATCATCGCCACCCTGGCCACCCTGTTCGGCTATGACGGGCTGGCCCTGGTGGCGACGGGCGGGGTGAATATCGACCTCACCCATGCCAGCCCGCGCTTCCTCGCCATCGGCCAGGGCTATGCGCTGCACATTCCCTTCCAGCTTCTCTGCCTCTACCTGCCCCTGCTGCTGCTGTTCGTCTATGCCCAGCATTTCAGCCGCTACGGCCGCGCCTTGTACCTCGCCGGCAGCAACGAGCTGGCGGCAAGGCTGGCCGGGCTGCGAGTGGCGCGGCTGCGCGGGGCGGCCTATGTCGCGACGGGGCTGGTCTCGGCGCTGGCCGGAATCGTCGGCGCCGCGCGGCTGGGCACGGCGCGGCCCGACGCGGCGAGCCACGCCAATCTGATCAGCATCGCCATCGTGGTGCTGGGCGGCACGGGGATTTTCGGCGGCACCGGCTCGGTCATCGGCACGGCGCTGGCCACCGCCGTCATCGCGGTGATCGATTACGGGCTGAGCTACAACGACTTCAACCCGATCTATCAGGCGGGGATGATCGGCAGCATCCTGATCGTGCTGATGCTGGCGGAGAATCTGGTCGGCTACCGGCGCAGCCGGACGCGCTAGCCGCTGGCGCCTAGCCGCCCGCCACGCCCTGCGTGTTCACATACAGCGCATAGAGCGAGTGGCTGGCCGCCATGAACAGCCGGTTCCGCATCGCTCCGCCGAAGCACAGATTGGCGCAGCGCTCCGGCAGGGCGATCCGCCCGATCGGCTCGCCCTCCGGATTGAACACCATCACCCCGTCCAGCTCCGGCGTGCCCATGCCCCAGCCCGCCCAGAGATTGCCGTCGATATCGACGCGGAAGCCGTCCGGCGTGCCGCCGCGCCCGGCATCGATCAGCACCCGGCCATTGGCCAGCCGCCTGCCATCCACCACCTCGAAGCGGCGGATCTTGCGGTTCGGCACCCCGCGCGATTCGACGATGTAGAGCCAGCGCTCGTCCGGCGAGAAGGCCAGCCCGTTCGGACCGAGCACGTCATCCGCGACGATGCTCGCCTCCCCCGTCTGCCCGTCGATCCGATAGACATTCGCGTTCAGTTCCGGCTCGGCGACATCGCCCTCGTAATGGGAGAGCAGGCCGAAAGGCGGATCGGTGAACCAGATGCTGCCGTCGGACTTCACCACCACGTCGTTCGGGGAATTCAGGCGCTTGCCCTGCCAGCGATCCATCAGCACGGTGATCGAGCCGTCATACTCGGTGCGGATGACGCGCCTGCCGCCATGCTCGCAGGTGATCAGCCGGCCCTGACGGTCGCGCGTGTTGCCGTTGGCGAAGCCGGAGGGCTGGCGGAACAGCTCCACCTCGCCGTTGACCTCGTTCCAGCGCATGATGCGGCTGTTCGGAATGTCGCTCCAGAGCAGGAACCGGCCATCGCCGAACCAGACCGGCCCCTCCGCCCAGCGCATGCCGGTGGCCAGACGCTCCACGGTCGAATGAAACAAGCGGTATTTGGCGAAGCTCGGGTGCAGGATCTCGATGGCGGGATCGGGATAGCGCTGGCTTGGCTCCCACATATCTATGATACTCCCTGCTTGCTGGCGCGGATTCTTACAGGCAGGGCGGGAGGCGGCGCAAGCCGCTGACCAGGAACACAATCGGGACAACGGAAATGCGGCCATGCTGAATCTGTTCGACCTTTCCGGGCGAATCGCCCTGGTCACCGGCTCCAGCCAGGGCATCGGGCTGGCTCTGGCCCGCGCCCTCGCCTCGGCGGGCGCCACCGCCATCCTGAACGGGCGCGATGCGGCGAAGCTTGAAGCCGCGGCGGAATCGCTGCGCGAGGAGGGCTTCGCCGTGCATGCGGCTCCCTTCGACGTCACCGATCCGCAGGCGGCGCGGCGGGCGGTGGAGGAGATCGAGGGCGGGATCGGCCCGATCGGCATCCTCGTCAACAATGCCGGCATCCAACGCCGCAGACCGCTGGAGGAATTTCCCGAGGAGGATTGGCGGGAGGTGATGCGCACCAATCTGGACAGCGTGTTCCATGTCGCCCAGGCGGTGGCCCGCCGCATGATCCCGCGCCGGCAGGGCAAGATCATCAATATCTGCTCGGTGCAGAGCGAGCTTGGCCGCCCGACCATCGCCCCCTATGCCGCATCGAAGGGTGCGGTGAAGATGCTTACGAGGGGCATGTGCGCGGATTGGGGGCCGCACAATATCCAGGCCAACGGCCTGGCGCCCGGCTATTTCAGGACCGAGCTGAACAAGGCGCTGGTGGAGAACCCCGCCTTTTCGGAATGGCTGTGCAAGCGCACCCCCGCAGGGCGCTGGGGCAATGTGGGGGAACTGGCGGGCGCGGCGATCTTCCTCGCCTCGCCGGCTTCGGACTTCGTCAACGGCCAGATCATCTATGTGGATGGCGGGCTGACCGCCGTGGTGTGAGCGTTCAGGAAAGAACCGGACGATGCGAAGCATTATGCTCATTCTGAGCCTATCCCTGTTCCTGAACGCGCGGGCGTTTGGAGCCATCGCCGGCTATCATGGCGATGCGAGGCGCAGCGGCGATTACATAGCCCCAGGTTTGAGCTGGGCGGCGGCTCGCCACCTGCGCCGCGATGCGGGCTTCGACGGCAGGGTGAGCGGAAACGTCTATGCCCAGCCGCTCTACTGGCATGGCATGATCATCGTCGCCACCGAAAGCGACGAGGTGGACGCGCTCGATGCCGGCACCGGCCGTGCGATCTGGCGCGTCCGGCTCGGCGCACCGACGCGCGGCTCCGCCCTGCCCTGCGGCGATATTGATCCCGTCGGCGTCACCGGCACGCCGGTCATCGACCCGGCGCGCGGCGCGCTCTATCTCGCCGCGATGGTCAAGCGGGGCGGCCAGCCGCGCTATCTCGTCTTTGGCCTGCGGCTGAGCGATGGGAAGGTGCTGCCCGGCTGGCCCATCGATGCGCGGCAGGCGCTGCGGCGGGAAGGTATTGCCTTCAATCCGCTCATCCAGGGCCAGCGCTCTGCCCTCGCCTTGCTGGACAACCGGGTTTTCATCGCCTTCGGCGGCCGGGACGGCGATTGCGGCCCCTATCACGGCATCGTCCTCGGCATCGGCACCGATCCACCGGCTCCCGCAGCCGCCTGGAAGACGCGCGGAGTGAAGGGCGGCATCTGGGCGCCGGGCGGGATCAGCGCCGCCAATGGCGCGCTGTTCTTCACCACCGGCAATACCTCCGGCGCGCGGCGATGGGCGGATGGCGAGGGCGTGTTTCGCCTCGGCCCCAACCTCACCCGCGCCAGCAATCCGCGCGATTTCTTCGCTCCGGCCAACTGGAGGACGCTGGACGACGATGATCTCGACATGAGCGGGGTCGATCCTCTGCCCATCGACCTGCCGGGAGCGCATCGCCTGCTGGCGCTCGGCAAGGATGGCGACGCCTATCTGCTGAACCGGGATGATCTGGGCGGCATCGGCGGGCAGATCGCTATCCGGCACGTGGCGGATTCGGAAATCATCACCGCCCCTGCCTTCTTCCCCGAGGGCAACCGCGTGCTCGTCGCTTATCAGGCCGGCGGCGCCCTCTGCCCCAATGGCGGATCCGGCGGAATCGCCGCCCTCGCCGTCACCGCCACCAGCCTCGCCCCAGCCTGGTGCGCGCCGTTCGACGGCCGCGGCTCGCCCATCGTCACCACCACGGACGGGCATTCCGATCCGATAGTCTGGGCCGTGGGCACGCGCGGCGACGGCAGGCTGCACGCCTATCGCGGCGATACCGGAGCGCCGCTCTATGCCAGCCGGAGCCCGATCCCCGGCATGGCGCCCTTCATCACCATCCTGCCCGCTGATGGGCGGCTCTATGTCGCGGCCAGCGGCCGGATCACGGCCTTCACCTGGTCGGGCAGATAATTCATGAAAGCTTTCTGCTTCAGAGATAGCCCGTGCCCATTTCGCGGGCGAAGCGGCCTGGATCGCCTTCCCAGACGATGCGGGCATGTTCCAGCACATAGACCCGGTCCGCGTGCGGCAGGGCGAAGGTGACATTCTGCTCGCCCAGCAGCACGGTGATCGGCGTGGTTTCCCGCAGCCGGTGCATCGCCTTGGAGAGCAGGTCCAGGATCACCGGGGCCAGCCCCAGGGTGGGCTCGTCGAGGATGAGCAGGCGCGGCTTCATCATCAGCGCCCGGGCGATGGCCAGCATCTGCTGCTCGCCGCCAGAGAGCGTCCGCGCCGCCTGGCCCTGGCGCTGCTGCAGGATGGGGAACAGTTCCAGCAGCCAGGAAAGCTGCTTCGCCCGCTCGGGCGCCGGCAGATGCTGGCCGCCGAGATCGAGATTCTCCCGCACGCTCATGTCGCCGAACAATTCCCGCGTCTCCGGGCATTGCACGATGCCGGCGCGGGCGATCTGGGCGACGGATTTGCCCCGCAGATCGGTCCCTCCCCAGCGGATCGCCCCCGAATGGGGGACGAGGCCGGAGATGGCGTTGAACAGGGTGGTCTTGCCTGCTCCGTTCAGCCCGACCACGGAGACGAATTCGCCCTCATGCACGTCGATGGAGACGTTCTGCAGCGCCTGTGCCTTGCCGTAGAGCACGTTGAGCCCGCTCACATGCAGCAGCGGCTCGCCCGCCTCCCGCGCCAGTTCGGGGCGCGGATGGGTTTCGATCTCGCCGCCCATGTAGACGCGGCGCACCGTCTCGTTGCGCATCACTTCCTCGGCGGTGCCCTCGGCGATATGCTCGCCCAGGTACATGGCGAGCGCGCGGTCCACCAGGGCGGCGACACTCTTCACGTTGTGATCGACCAGCAGAACCGCCCGCCCCTCCTGGCGGAATCCGTCGATCAGCCGGGAGAAATCGGCCACCTCGCTGGCGGTCAGCCCCGCGAAGGGCTCATCGACCAGCACCACTTTCGGCTCCAGCGCCAGCGCCTTGGCCATCTCCATGCGGCGGAGATCGGCGAAGGGCAGCGTGCCCGGCAGCCGGTTCAACACTCCCTCCAGCCCCACCCGCGCGGCGATGGCGCGCGCCCGGTCCTCCACCGAAGGGTCCGCCATCAGCCGGAACAGCGAATCCGGCAGCAGAGCGAGCTTGATGTTCTCCAGCACCGTCTGCCGGTGCAGCGGGCGGGAATGCTGGAACACGATGCCGATGCCCTGGCGGGCGATGCGCTGAGGCCGCCAGCCGGCGACATCGACTCCTTCCAGCCTGATCCGGCCGGTATTCGGCCGCTCGATCCCCATCACCAGCTTCATCACCGTGGACTTGCCGGAGCCGTTCGGCCCGATCAGCCCGAGAATCTCCCCGCCATGGATGTCGAAGCCGATATCCTTGACGGCGACCAGCCCGCCAAACCGTTTGCTGAGATGATCGACTTCCAGGACCGGCGCGTTGCTCCTCATGCGCGTTCCCTTCCGTGCAGGAGCACGCCCAGAAGCCCGTTCGGGAAGAACAGGATCACCGCCAGCGCCACCGCGGAGACGACGAAGGTGTTGAGCTGGCCGAGCGGGCGCAGCAGCTCATCCGCCAGCAGAATGACGATGGAGCCGATCATCGCGCCCAGTATGGTCCGCCTTCCGCCCAGCACGGTGGCGATGATGATCTGCACGCCGATGGCGATATCCACCACCGTATCGACCGAGGCGGTGCCGGAATAGAAGACCAGCATGCCGCCGGCGAGGCCGGAGAAGATGGCGCTGATGCAGAAGGCGGCCAGCCGGTGCTTGGTGACGGAGAAGCCGAGCGCCGAGGCGGCGATCGGGTCCTGCCCGGTCGCCTGCAGGATCAGCCCGAGCGAGGAGCGGGACAGGCCGAACAGGATCGCGGCGCAGACCACCATGAACCAAAGCGCGTATTCGTAGTTCACCGGGGCGCTGACCGAGAGCACGTCCGGCACCATCATGCCGATCTCGCCGCCGGTGAAATGAGCGAAGATGACGATGAAGTTCTGCAGCAGCAGCACCGCGACCAGGGTGACCAGGCCGAAATAGGGCCCCGTGAGCCGCAGCGCCGGCAGGGCGAGCAGCACCCCGCCGATCAGCGCCATCAGCGCGCCGAAGACGAGGCAGACCGGGATGGGCAGCCCCGCCTGGCTGTTCAGTATGGCAGCGCCATAGGCGCCGAGCCCGATCAGGAAGGTCGGGCCGAAATTCACGATCCCGGCATAGCCGAACAACAAGTCCCAGGACATGGCGAAGACACCGAAATAATAGGCGGTGGTCAGCACGCCGAGGAAATAGATCGAGAGCCACCAGGGGGCGGTGGCGCCGATCACCACCGCGACCAGGGAGATCCAGAACAGGCGGGAGCGGAAGATGGTTTTCATGGCATCCTCACCGCCGCCCAAGCAGCCCTTGCGGGCGGACATAGACCACGAGCACCAGCACCACCAGCGCCGGGATCGGGCGCAGTTCCGGCGAGATCAGATAGGCGGTGATGGTTTCCATGAAGCCGACGATATAGGCGCCGATCAGCGAACCGGAGACCGAGCCCAGCCCTCCGAGCACGACGATGGAGAAGGCGCTGGCGGTGAGCTGCCCCGCCCCCAGCGGGCTGGCGCCGAGGAAGGAGGCGAGCAGCACCCCCGCCACCCCGGCGAGCACGCCATAGATCGTCCAGGCCAGGAGATAGACGCGCGAGAGCTCGAAGCCGAGCAGGCCGAGCGCGCGCGGATTGTTCGAGGCGGCGAGCAGCGTCTTGCCCAGGCGGGTGCGGTTTACCAGCAGCCAGAGCAGGCCGATCACCACCCAGCACAGCACGCCGATCATCACCTCGTTGCGCGGGGTGCGGACCCCGAGGATGTTCACCACCCCCGGCAGCAGAGGCCGCATGGTGACCGGATTGTCGCTGAACAGATAGGCCAGCCCCTCCTGGATCATCACCCCCCAGAGCAGGGTGGCGGTAAGGATGAATATTTCGGTCTCGTCCGGAGGGATGGTCCGCGAGGTCTGGATCGGGCGGACGGTGACGTAATAGGTGGCATAGGCGGCCAGCAGCCCGGCCAGAACCCCCATGGCGGCGGCGCCATAGGGGTTGAAGCCGTAGGTGTTGGCGACGAACCAGCCGATCATCGCCGCGATCAGCATGATGCCGCCATGGGCCAGATTCAGCACGCCCGAGACGCCGAAGATCAGCGTGAAGCCGATCGCCCCGAGGCCGTAAAGCGCGCTGATGACGAAGCCGTCGATCAGTATCTGAATTGCGATCATCCCGTCTCCCCGCGCCCGGCTTTCACGCCGGTTTGCCCGATGTCGCGCTCATGGCTGCCGGGCTTTCTGCCCGGCGGGAGGCGATTCCGGCACGATGGCGGGAGCCGCAACCCGTGAAGCCGGTGATCGATGCTACTTGCCCGCGATCTTGACGAAGCTCGGGAAGATGATCTTGCCGTTCGCCTTGTCGCGCGGCCAGACCGTCACCTGCTTGCCGTGCTGCCACTGGATATCGACGCCGGTGACGAGGCCGGGACCGTACTTGATCGCGTGGGTGTAGGGGCTTTTGCGGCCATAGAACTCGATCCGCCCCATCGTGCCGACATAGTCGGTCTTCTCCATCGCGGAGACGATCTTGTCGGGGTTGGTGGAATTGGCGCTCTTGATCGCGTTCGCGATGATGTGGATCTCGTCATAGGTCGAGTAGCCGTCATAGGAGGGCGACGAGCCGTAGCGCTTGATATAGGCCTTGGCGAAGGGGATGGTCTTGGGTGTCAGCGCGACATCGGGGGTCGCCGCCGTCGCGGTGATCACGCCTTCCGCGGCGCCGTTTGTGTCCTTCCAGAAGGTGCTGGTGGTGGCCTGCGAACTCTGCCCGCCCATGGCGATCGGCACCTGCTGGTCATGCCACTGCACCGTCGGCTGCACGCCGACATGGCTGATTCCGGCGGTGATGAGGTCCGGGTGGAGGCTCTCGATCTTGTTGAAGATCGGGGTGAAGTCGCTGGTGTCCGGGTTGAAGCGGATATGGCCGAGCACCTTCAGCCCCGCCTTCGGCAGGCATTTCTCATATCCGGCGTCGAGCGGCGTGGTCCAGGCCGCATCCTCGCTCATGATCACGGTGGACTTCATGTGGAATTGCTTAACCAGCATGTCGTGGTCGAAGTCGCAGATCGACTGGGCGATGAAGGTCGAGGTCAGCCAGCCGTGGAAGGTGTATTTGAAGCGGTTGTAGTTGGCATGAACCTGCTTCGAGATGTCGTTGCTCGCAGCGCCCGGCGTGATGTAGGGCATGTGCAGCCGGGCGGACCAGGGTTCGAGCGCCAGCGCCACCTCGCTGATATAGCTGCCGAGCACCGCCACCACCTTGTCCTGGTTCACGGCGCGCTGGAAGGCGTGAACGGCATCCGAGGCGGAGGAATGGTCGTCATAGGCGATGATCTGGATCTTGTGGCCATCGACACCGCCCTTGGCGTTGATGTCGTCGGCGGCCATCTTCGCCGCGTCGATGATCGAGGCGCCGGCAACGGCCGAGGCCTCGCCGATGACGCCGATCTTGATCGGCCCCTTGGGAATGCCCTGCGCCTGGGCCTGACCGGCAAAGGCGAGCAGGATCGCCGCCGCGGCGGCGCATGACGCGATTCGGGGTGAAGCGGGTTTCTTCATGAATGTCCCTCCTGTATGCAGCCCGATGCCGGGCTTCGTGATTATAGTTGTTCCGGCATCCTTGGTGGCTGCCTATCTTGGACGGAACGAGTATGGCGTGAAATCCTGATGGCTGTAAACCGGGAAAAACTCCCTTATATTCAATTATTGTTACGGGTCCGATGACACAGCAGAATGATGCCTATTATTTCTACGAGCCTGCCGCCGGCCATGGCTTGCCGCATGACCCGTTCAACGCGATCATCGGCCCGCGCCCGATCGGCTGGGTTTCCACGCGCGGGCAGGACGGCACGCTGAACCTCGCCCCCTACAGCTTCTTCAACGCCTTCAACTACACCCCGCCGATCATCGGCTTCTCCAGCACGGCCGCCAAGGACAGCCTGCGCAACGCGCGGGAGACGGGGGAATTCGTCTGGAACCTGGCGACGCGGGAGCTTGCCGAGCAGATGAACGCCACCAGCGCCACCGCGCCCTATGGGAGGGACGAATTCACCCTGGCCGGGCTGACGCCCATGCCCTCGCGCATCGTCTCGGTTCCGCGGGTGCTGGAAAGCCCGGTGAATTTCGAGTGCAAGGTTTCGGACATCGTCCAGCTCAGGAGCCATGAGGGCGTGCCCGCCCCGGCCTGGCTGGTGCTGGGCGAGGTGGTGGGCGCGCATATCCGGCGCGATCTGCTGAAGGAC
>DASTAF010000201.1:0-2818 GCA_035713005.1 Acetobacteraceae bacterium | reverse complement strand
TCAGGGTCGGCGGCGTCGGCGTCTGCGGCAGCGACCTGCACTACTATCTCGAAGGCGGCATCTCCTCCCAGACCATCGCTCAGCCTTTCATCCCCGGCCATGAATTCGCCGGCTACGTGATGGAGGACCGGCCCGATCTCGACCTGCGGAAGGGAGAGCTGGTCGCGGTCGATCCCGCCACCCCCTGCGGCCATTGCGAATGGTGCCACCGGGGCGAGATCAATCTCTGCCCCAACACCGTCTTCATGGGCGCGCCACCCCATGCCGGGGCGATGGCCGAGCGGATCGCGGTCGAACCTCATCAGATCGTCAAGGTGCCGCAGGACTTCACCATCGACGAGGCGATGATGCTGGAGCCGCTGGGGGTGGCGATCCATGCCATGGATCTCGCCAAGCCGCGCCTGCTGGAAAGCGTCGCCGTCATCGGCTGCGGGCCGATCGGGCTGCTGATGATCGAGCTGGCACGCCTCGCCGGGGTGGGCCGCGTCTACGCGGTCGATCCGGTGGAATACCGGCACGAGATGGCGGGGGAACTGGGCGCCGACCGCACGGGGCCGCATCACCGCGCCATCGCGGAATGGACGGAGGGGCGCGGCGTGGATCTGGTCCTGGAGGCGACCAACGTGCCGACGGGATTCCAGCACGCCGCGGAAGCCGCGCGCATCGGCGGACGGATGGTGCTGGTGGGCATCCCCGAGGGCGACACCTACACGCTGACGGCGGGGCTCGCGCGCCGCAAGGGGCTAACGGTGAAATTCTCCCGCCGCATGGGCCATGTCTATCCGCGCGCCATCGAGCTCGTCGGGCAAAAGCGGGTCGATGTCGGGCGGATCGTGACGCACCGATTCGGCCTCGCGCAAGGGGCGCGCGCCTTCGAGCTGCAGGCCGTCTGCACGGATCATGTGCTGAAGAGCCTGATCCTGCCCAACGCCTGAGCTGCCGCCGTCATTTCTGTTGTCACCGGGCGGCGATGCGAGGCATAGTCCACCTCGGCCATGGTCGCATAACAAACTGGGGGAGAAAGTTCGTGAAGCTATCGTTGAAGGCTCTGGCACTGGGCACCGCCTGCGCGCTCGGCGCGATGGGGGCGGCAATGCCCGCGGCGCGCGCATGGTCGCTTAAGCAGGCCGCGGCGCCCTACAAGGGCAACACGATCACCGTGGTCGGGCTGGACCGTCCCAGCTACAAGGCCGCGCAGGAGCTGACGCCGGAATTCGAGAAGGAAACCGGCATCAACGTCAAATGGGTGAACTACCCTTATGAAAGCAGCCTGAAGGCGGAGACGCTGAACTTCGTCTCCCACAGCAACCAGTTCGACGTCATCCTGACCGACGTGGTCTGGCCGGTGGATTTCACCAAGGCCCACTGGGTGGTGCCGATCAAGAGCTTCATGGACAATCCGAAGCTGGCCGACCCCGCTCTCGACATCAAGGATTTCTTCCCGGTCTGGCGCCATGCCTTCACGGTCAATAACGAGCTGATCGGCCTGCCCTTCGATTCCTATGCCGGCCTGCTCTACTACAACAAGAAGCTGCTCAAGGCCGCCGGCTTCTCCGGCCCGCCGAAAACCTGGAACGAGCTGCTGACCAAATACGCGCCGAAGCTCTACCAGCCATCCAAGAACATCTATCCCTATGCGCTGCAATCGGCGCGCGGCGAGACGCAGACGGCGGACAGCTTCACCCGCTTCCTCTGGCCCTGGGGCGGGCGGTATTTCAACGCTAAGACGAAGAAGATCACGCTGGACAGCCCGGATGCCATCAAAGGCATCGAGTTCCGGCAGAAGCTGGTGAAATACATGCCGCGCGGCATCGTCTCCGACGATCATTCCCAGGTGGTGCAGCTGATGGGCCAGGGCCAGGTGGCGATGATCACCGAATGGTCGGCCTTCTACACCACGCTGAAATCCTCCAAGGCCGGGCCGGATATCGGCATCGCGGTCGAGCCGAAGGGGCCGAAGGGCCGCTATGCCGCCTTCGGCGGCTTCGCCTACATGGTCAGCGCGCAGATTCCGAAGAAGGAGCAGGACGCGTCCTGGCTGTTCATCCAGTGGCTGACCTCGAAGGCGATGGCGAAGCCGCTGATCGAGAAGGGCGCCGTGGTCGCGCGGCAGAGCGCCGATACCGATCCCTCGCTGCAGTCGAAATTCCCCTATCTGAAGCCGATGGTCGAAACCTGGAGGACCAGCAGCGTGCCGGACTGGCGGCCGCAGATCGCCTGCTATCCCTATTTCTCGGAGCTGGTCTCGCAGTACGGGACGGATATCGAGACCAAGCAGTACACGGTGCAGAACGGGCTGAAGAAGCTTTCCGCCAAGCTGCAGAGCTACATGAACTCGACCAAGTGCTGGGATTCGGTCAACACGCCGAAGCACTGAAAGGGACGGCGGATGGGCGCCATGCCCCTCCGCCCGAACCGATCGCGGAGGAAGAGCCCGGGAATGTCTGACCTCGCCCGCACGGACATCATTTCAGGAACTGAAGCCCCGGTCCCGAGGGAGGTGAGGGTTCCGCTCGCCCGCCGGCTGGAACCCTGGTTCTTCGTCGGGCCTTCCCTCATCCTGCTGCTGGCGGTCGGCCTCTATCCCACCATCTTCATCGTCTATTACTCCTTCCATCAATGGACGATGGGGATGGGGCCGCCGGTATTCGCGGGCTTCTCCGAATATATCGACGCCTTCACCTCCACCGCCTTCATCGATTCCATCGAGCGCACCGGCATCTTCCTCGTCGTCACCCTGCCGATCGAGCTCGGCCTCGGCATGGCCATCGCGCTGGCGCTGGATCAGACCCGCAATGCCTTCCTGCGCCGGCTGGTG
>DASTAF010000200.1:0-9134 GCA_035713005.1 Acetobacteraceae bacterium | reverse complement strand
GACCGAGCGCTCGCGCATCGCGGCGTATTTCGCCCGAGCCATCGTGTCGGGGGCGCGGTCGATGAAGTCCTGCAGCACATTGTCGAGGAAGCGCATGATGTCCTCGATGAACTGCGGGTTGTCATGCCATTCGAACCAGCTCTCCAGGTTGATCGAGGAGAGGCAGCAGACGGCGGTGCGCTGCTTGCCATGCTGGTCGAGTCCGGTGGGAAGGGTGATCTCGGAGCAGAGATTGGATGTCTTCACCTCCAGCCCGGCCAGCTTCTGATGCTCAGGCCGGGCATTATTCACGTGATCCGAAAAGACCAGATAGGGTTCGCCAGTCTCGATCCGCGCGGTAAGGATGCGGATCCAGAGGCTGCGGGCGGAGATGCTGCGCACATGGGTGCCATCCTTGGGCGAAGTGAGGGCCCAGGGTTCGTCCGCCTCCACCGCGCGCATGAAGGCGTCGGAAACTAAGATGCCGTGATGCAGGTTCAGCGCCTTGCGGTTCGGATCCCCTCCGGTGGGACGGCGAATCTCGACGAATTCCTCGATCTCGGGATGGGAGATGGGCAGATAGACTGCTGCCGAGCCGCGCCTGAGCGAGCCCTGGGAGATGGCGAGGGTCAGGCTGTCCATCACCCGGATGAAGGGAACCACGCCGGAGGTCTTGCCGTTCTGCCCCACTTTTTCACCGATCGAGCGCAGATTGCCCCAGTAGGAGCCGATGCCGCCGCCCTTCGAGGCAAGCCAGACATTCTCGTTCCAAAGGCCGACAATGCCTTCCAGGCTGTCCGATGCCTCATTCAGGAAGCAGGAGATAGGCAGCCCGCGCGTTGTGCCACCATTGGAAAGAACCGGGGTGGCCGGCATGAACCAGAGCTTGCTGATATAGTCGTAGAGCCGCTGGGCATGGCCCGCATCGTCGCCATAATAGGAGGCGACGCGGGCGAACAGGTCCTGGTAGGATTCGCCGGGCAGCAGGTAGCGGTCGTCCAGCGTGGCACGGCCGAAATCGGTCAGCAGCGAATCGCGCGAGCGGTCCATGTGAACCAGGTGGCGGCCCGGCAATTGCACCGAATCCAGCATGGAAGCGCTTGTTTTTGTGATCGCATTCATCGTGGCCAAAACCCCTGTCGGTTACTATCGGCATAACAACATATAGAGGAGCCGGGGAGCAATCGCCACAACATCGAGTTCAGGCAGAAACTCCTTCGCTGATGATTGGCGGCCACAGGGCTGAGTTTGTTCCGGTTTTGTTCAGAGGATATGATGAACGGAACCTCAAGATTCAAGCCTGAGAAACGGGGTGAAAAGGAAGGCGCAAGCTTCCCGAAATTCATTGAATAAGCGGCTCGCCACCGCGCAGAATACGCTCCGCGGCTTCGGTGTATTTCGCTCCCTCGCCATGCAGGACGAGGCCCGGCAGCAGTGCATCCGGCCCCTGCGCACTTTTTCGTGATTGGATGATGAGAAGCTTCACCGCCCGCCCCTCTCGGGGCCAGAGCGGCAGGATATGGCGGGCGCCGCAGCCCGTGCCTGCAAGGGTGGCGATGGCGGCGCCGAGCGAGGCGGCGGGAAGGATCAGGGTGATCGTGCCGCGCGGGCGGAGCAGGTGGCTCAGCGCGCCGATCCATGCCGCGAGCAGGGAATCGGGTGCGCGATGGGCGAGTCGCCTGCCCGGATCGGGCGAGGCTGTCCCTGCCGCCTCGTGCCAGGGCGGGTTGGCAAGGACATGGGCGAATCCGCCGGCGAAGGGTGGGCGGGTGATATCGGCGGCGACCGCCCGCAGAGTATCGAATCCATTGGCGCGGAAATTATCCGCGGCGATGCGGGCGAGAACGGGATCGATCTCCACTCCGATTCCGCCGATCCCCGGCACGCGCCCGGCCAGACAGAGCAGCGCCGCCCCAGCGCCAGTGCCTGCCTCCAGCACCAGGTCACCAGGGCGCGCGGGAATCGCCGCCGCCAGCAGGACCGGCTCGATTCCGCTGCGATGCCCGGCGAGCGGCTGGCGGTAGCTGATCCGCCCGCCGAGCAGCGTACCCTCGGTCGTGCTCACGCCTCTCCGGCCTCGGCCAGCACCCGCCGGGCGCGGGCGGCATCCTCCGCCGCCACCGCGATGCGGCGCGGGAAGACGCCGATATTCCCCTCCACCGCCGCGATGTTCTGGTCCAGCAGCACCGGAGAGAGACCGGCGTCGCGCAGCAGCGCCATCAGGAAGCTCAGCCGGATGGTGTTGTTCGAGGCGGCAATGATCTCCATGTCAATATCCCCTCCGGCAGGCCGTGGCGGCATTTGCCCACCCGTTCGCCTTGACCCTTTTTCGCGGGAGCCGATATGCTGCCCCGTAGCGATGGAACGATAAGATTGGAACCGGCCGTGGACGGCATTGTTACTTCGAAAGGTGATGCCGGCCAGCCCGGATCGGCTGCGGGGAAGCCCGACGCGCTGAGCCGGCTGACTGCCCTGCTGGAGGATGATCTGCGGGCGACGAACGTGACCGTGCTCGCCAACATGAACAGCGAGGTGGCGCTGATCCCCCAACTGGCCGCGCATATCGTGGCGGCGGGGGGCAAGCGGCTGCGGCCTTTGCTCACCCTCGCCTCGGCACGGATGTGCGGCTATGAGGGGGACCGCCATGTTGGCCTCGCCGCCTGTGTCGAGTTCATCCATACCGCCACCTTGCTGCATGACGACGTGGTGGACGAAAGCCTGCTGCGGCGCGGGCTGGCTTCCGCCAACGCGGTGTTCGGCAACAAGGCTTCGGTGCTGGTAGGGGATTTTCTTTTCGCCCGCGCCTTCGAGCTGATGGTGGCGGACGGATCGCTGGACGTGCTGCGCATCCTCTCGAACGCCTCGGCCACCATCGCCGAGGGCGAGGTGCTGCAACTGACCACCCAGAATGATCTGGGCACCAATGCCGAGCGCTACTTCAAGGTGATCGAGGGCAAGACGGCGGCATTGTTCGCTGCCGCCTGCGAGGTGGGGGCGGTGGTGGCCGGGCAGGACGAGAATGTCCGCGCGGCGCTCAGGAACTACGGCCGCGATCTCGGCATGGCCTTTCAACTGGTGGACGATGCGCTGGATTACGCCGCCGACGAGGGTGAACTCGGCAAGACCGTCGGCGATGATTTCCGCGAGGGCAAGCTGACCTATCCGGTGCTGCTCGCCCATGCAGCGGGGGATGCGGAGGAAAGGCGCTTCTGGCAGCGCACGATCGAGACCGGGGAGCAAACTCCGGACGATCTTGCCACCGCGCTCGGCCTGATCGCGCGGCATCGCGCCATCGAGGGCACGATCGAGCGCGCCCGTGCCTTCGCCGGCGGGGCGTGCGAGGCGCTGCTCGGCGCGCGGCAATGCCCGCTGCGGGGAATTCTGGCGGAAGTGGCGGAATATACCGTCTCGCGCCGGCGATAGGCCGCTATTTGTTTTTCGGGCCGGAATAGCGCTCCAGCAGATAGAGCGGGCGCCGCTTGGTTTCATTGAACACCCGGCCAAGATATTCGCCGATGACGCCGAGGGTGACGAGCTGCGCGCCGCCGAGGAACAGGATCACCACCATCAGGCTGGGATAGCCGGGAACCGGATTGCCGAACAGAACCGTCCGGACGAGGATCACCGCGCCGTAGATCGCCGCGAAAAGCGCGACGAGCAGGCCCAGATAGGTCGCCAGCTTGAGCGGCAGGACGGTAAAGCCGGTAATGCCTTCGAGGGCAAAGTTCCACAGCTTCCAATAGTTCCAGCTGGTGCTGCCGGCATGGCGGGAGGCGCGATCATATAAAACGGCTTTGCTGGGAAAGCCGATCCAGGCGAACAGCCCTTTCATGAAGCGGTGATGCTCGCGCAGGGAGAGCAACGCGTCCGTGGCGCGGCGGCTGATCAGGCGGAAATCCCCGGTATCGGGCGGCAGTTTCACCCGGCCCATGCGCTGCATCAGCCGGTAGAAGCCGGCGGCGGTGGCCTTCTTCAGCCAGGTCTCGCCCTCGCGCGCCCGGCGCTGGGCATAGACGATGTCGAACCCCTCGCGCCACCCATCCACCAGTTCCGGAATCACCTCGGGCGGGTCCTGCAGATCGGCGTCAATGACGATGATGGCATCCCCCCGCGCATGATCGAGCCCCGCGGTCAGGGCGATCTCCTTGCCGAAATTGCGCGAGAGATTGACCAGGGCGACCTGCGGATATGCACGGTGCAGCACCTCGAGGCGAAGCAGAGTGGCGTCCCGGCTGCCATCGTTCACATAGAGGACCTCCCAGCTCTCGCCCAGGCCCGCCATGACGGCGGCGAGCCGCCGGTGGAACTCGTCGATCCCTTCCGCTTCGTTGTAGCAGGGCACGACCACCGAGAAGACAGGGCGGGGAACTGCCGCGCCGGGCGCCGCCACGCTCATCGCCATGGTCATGCTCATCGGGCCGGACATGGTAGCTTGACCAGGACGAAATCCACGCCCCTGGCGATCACCGGGCAACTCGCGGGCAGGCGGGCTGGGCGGGGAATCCAGTTCTCGTGGATGGCGAGCGCATAATCATAATCCTTGAGCAGGCTGGGGCGGAACGGCCCGTGGCGATGCGCATAGGCTGGATCGCGCAGGGCGGCGAGCGTGTCGTTCCAGATCACCACCGGCGGTGTTCTCTGCTTCAGTTCCGCATAGGGGCCCGCAAAAGCAATGGACGATCCGGCATCATGGGGTGCCGCGAACATGCTGGGCAGGAACACGCTGCGCAGGATGACGGCATAGGCATCGACGTGAAAGAGCGGCGGCGTCGGCAGCGCGCCGCCGAGGCCGGGTGCCGCCGAGATCAGCCGGGCGCCGCGCGGCAACTGCTCGAAGGCAGCGATGAATTGCTGATATACCGGCTGCACTTTGGTCCAGACCTGCCAGATTAGCAGAATGCGCGCCGCCAGCAGCAGGCTGAACACTCCGGCGCAGACCTGCCTGAGCCGGAGGGGCGCGCCGTTCCAGTCGGTCGCGGCCACGGCGAACAGGGCAAGGGCGATGGGAATGCGGCGATCCGCCCCGTAGCTGCTGAACAGCTCGTTCGGCATGACGAACATCAGCACGGCGAGAAGGACGAGCGAGGCATAGGCCGCCCGGGCGACGACCACCCGCCCCCGGATCAGCAGCACCAGCGCGGCGAGAGCAACGATCCCCAGGAAGGCGACATCCAGCGCGAGGTGATAGTCGAAGATGACGTTGAAAGGGGCGCTCAGCTTGCGCCAGATGCCGCCCCAGCGGATGCGTCCGGCGGCTTTCGAGGTCGGGCTGACGAACAGGAACAGGTAAAAGCCGGGGAGAAATTGCAAGCCGAAGACGAGCCATCGCCCCAGCGTCTCCCGCCACGGCCGGTGGCGGGTTTCCCAGTATTCCGTCAGTTGAAACCCGCCCAGGATCACCCCGTATATGCCCAGCCCGTAGAGATGCAGCAGATAGAGGATGGTAGCAGCGGCCGTCCCCACCGCGAGCCGCGCCGGCCAGGGCTGCTTCCGCACCGCATACCAGGCCGCGGCACCCATCAGGGCGCAGCCGAGGGCGAAGAGATAGCCGAGAAAGCCCCAGAGAAACAGGCGGTTATAGACGAAGAGGAAGCCGATGGCCGGCCAGCTCGACCAGCGGTGATGCAGGATGCGGTGCAGCACGATGCAGCCGCCCGCCATCACCAGCAGGGTCAGGCCGATGAAGATCCGCCCGGCAATCTGGATCGGCACCAGCCGGGCCAGAGGCGGGATGATCAGGTCCATCGCCAGGTTCGGCTGGGCCTGCATCACGTTGCGGTAATATTGCCGCAGGAGCGCCGAGTGCGGCAGGTGCAGCAGGATATAGGACCGCGCCAGATGGTTCGGGTAATCGGTGAGCGGCGGATAGCGCACCGCGATGACCGGAATCAGCACCAGGAAGGCCAGAGCGCCATAGAACAGGGCGAGCCAGGCTCGCGATCTTTCCCCGGATGCCGCCGCCATGGGGGAAAGGACCGGCCTCGTGTCGTACAGCGCGCGCAATCTCGTCTCCTGGACCGCCATCAGCGATGGCCAGTAGTAGAGCAGGTGCGCTCAGGCAAGGGTAAAGCCTTCTAGGCTTTCATATCGACCGCCGGCTCCTCGAGCAGCGCGGCCGCAACCTGCCGCCAGACTGCCGCGTCCGAGGCGACCAGCAGCCCCTTCCGCTGATCGCGCGGGGTCCAGGCGGAGCCATCGGGCTTCGCGGCATGCCCTCCTGCCTCCTGCACGATCAGCACCCCTGCCGCATGATCCCAGGGCAGGGTGCGGTGGAACAGAGCCGCATGACAGGCGCCCATCGCCAGCATCCGATACTGATGGGCGGCGCAGCGCATCTCCAGCGTGCTGCCGAATCTCGGCATGTTGCCGAGCACGACATCCCGCGCCGGCGGCTCCATGTAGCGCCAGGATATCCCCGCCACCATTTCATCGAGCGGCACCGGGGCGGCGGCTTCCAGCCTGGCGCGGCCGCCATCGTGGTCAACGAGATATGCCCCCTGGCCCCGCACCGCCACCGCCGTGTCGTCCCGCCAGGGATCATGGATGAAGCCCGCCCGCGTCTCCCCCCGCTCGATCAGCGCGATCATCACGCCGAACAGGGGCAGGCCGGCGGCGTAATTGGCGGTGCCGTCGATCGGGTCGATCACGAAGACCGGCCGGTCATCCTCCAGCATGGCGAGCTTACGCGGATCCGTGCTCGCCGCCTCCTCGCCGAACACCAGGCAGTCCGGAAAGAGCCGGGTCAGCCCTTCGGTCAGCGCCCGCTCGCCCGCCTCGTCCGCGACCGTCACCGGATCGAGCGGTCCGGATTTCGTCCGCACCTCGCCAGGGCCGAGCCGCCCGAAGCGGGGCATGATTTCCTTCGCCGCCACATCGCGCATCAGCGCGATGATCGAGGCAGTATCCGTTCCAGTGAGGATCATCCAGCGGAATCGCGCTCGAACCGGGCCCTGTCCTCGGGGGCGAGGCGCACCGTGACGGCGACGCGATCCTCATGATCGTCGCGCGCCACCACCTCACCATGGCGGTAGAGCCAGGCCAGCTTCGCGCCATCCGCCGCCGGCAGATCGTAAGAAAGCGTCTCCCGGTTCGCCGCCAGCCGCGCCTCGATCTCGTCAAGCAAGGCGGGCAGGTTCTCGCCAGTGAGCGCCGAAACGGTAACGCCGTGATCCAGCGGCAGTGCCCGCTCAGCCTCGTTCAGCAGGTCGATCTTGTTCAGCACCTCGAAGCTGCGGTCCCGCCAATGCTCATCCAGCATGCCGGTCTTCGCCATGCCGTCCAGCACCGCGATCACGTCGTTGCGCTGAGCGGCGGTGTCGGGATGCGCGGCGTCCCGCACATGCAGGATCAAATCGGCACTGGCGACTTCCTCCAGCGTGGCGCGGAAGGCGGCGACCAGTTCAGTCGGCAGATCGCTGATGAAGCCCACCGTATCGGACAGGATGGCCTGCTTGCCGGAGGGCAGGGCGATCAGCCGCATCGTCGGGTCCAGCGTGGCGAAAAGCTGGTCCTCAGCCTGCACGGCAGCGCCTGTCAGCGCATTGAACAGGGTGGACTTGCCCGCATTGGTATAGCCGACCAGCGCCACCACTGGATAGGGCACGCGCTTGCGCGCTGCCCGGTGCAGGGAGCGGGTGCGGCGAACCTCCTCCAGTTCGCGCCTGAGCCGCGCCATGCGCGTATCGATCAGCCGGCGGTCCGCCTCGATCTGCGTCTCACCGGGGCCGCCGAGGAAACCGAAGCCGCCGCGCTGGCGCTCCAGATGGGTCCAGGAGCGGACCAGCCGCGAGCGCTGATAGGCGAGATGGGCAAGCTCCACCTGCAGCGAACCCTCCGCGGTGCGGGCGCGTTCGCCGAAAATATCCAGGATCAGCCCGGTACGGTCGATCACCTTGCAGTTCCACATCCGCTCCAGGTTGCGCTGCTGCACCGGAGAGAGCGCGGCATCGACCACCGCGACGCCAATCTCCCGCGCCTCGATCGCCTCCTTGATCCGCTCGGCCTGTCCCTCGCCGAACAGGGTGGCGGGGCGGTGGGCGCGCAGGGTGATGATTTCCTGATGGGCGATCACCAGCCCGATCGAGGCGGCGAGCCCGACCGCCTCGGCCAGCCTCGCATCGGCTTCGCGCGCGCCATTGGTACGGGAGGTTTTCTCCCAGGGAAGCAAGATCGCGGCGCGCTGTGGCGCCGCCCCCGTCTCAATGGACAAACCGTTCAGTCCTCATTGGAGAGCAGGGCTTCGCTGCTGCTCCGGCCAAGGGTCAGCGTGCTCGGTGACGAGGCGGGTTGGGTAGCGCCGGCCTCTGTCTTGGTGGCGTCGAAAAGCTGGATCGGCGCGCCCGGCATTACAGTCGAGATGGCATGCTTGTAGACCAGCTGGGTATGACCGTCCCGGCGCAGCAGCACCGAGAAATTGTCGAACCAGGTGATCACGCCCTGCAGCTTCACGCCATTGACCAGGAACACCGTCACGGGCGTCTTGCTCTTGCGCACATGGTTCAGGAAAACGTCCTGCACGTTTTGTGATTTTTCGTTGGCCACGGCCAAAATCCTCATGTTCTTGTCGTCTTTTGACGATGTTATATGTTTTTGCGTCGGTTTACAGGCACGGCGGCAATCGAGCATTCCGGTTGTAACGCCTCAACCCGTTACACTGGCCATGATATAATCAGGATCGGGCGGCAAACCAACCGCAATTTTATGATCGGCCGGGATCTCAGGCAATAAAACCGCCGCCCAACACCCGGGTTCCGTCATAAATCACGCAGGCCTGGCCGGGTGCCGCCAGGGCGGGCGCATCCAGCGTCACCACCCCGGCGGCGGCATCGATCTCGGCGGGCTGCGGCACCTCGCGGGCACGCAGCTTCACCATGGCGCGGAAGGGGGTGCCGGTCACACGGATCAGCCAGTTCGGCTCGGCAAGCCGTACCTGGCGGTCTCCGGTATCGCGCGGCCCGACCACGATGCGCCGCGTCTCCGCCTCGATCCGCGTCACCACCTGTCCGGAGGCGGCTCCGAGCCGTTTCGCCTGCCCCACCGTGTAGCGGGCGATGCCCTGATGCCGGTCCAGCACCGTGCCGTCGGTGGCAACGATCTCGCCCTCCGCCATCGCATCCGGGCGGAGCTTTCCCACCATCCCGGCATAGGAGCCGGAA
>DASTAF010000199.1:0-3732 GCA_035713005.1 Acetobacteraceae bacterium | reverse complement strand
GGGCGCGGCTCAGGCCGCGCTCTCCGATTCCTCTCGCGGGCCGGAGGGTGATCGGCTTCGCCGGGATCGGCCGGCCGGAGAAATTCTTCGACTCCCTGCGCGAGGCCGGCGCGGAGCTGGTGCGCGGCATCGGCTTTCCCGATCATCACCGCTACGCGGCGCGGGAGCGGGCGAGGCTGGTCTCGCTAGCGGAAGAGGAGGGGGCGCTGCTCTCCACCACCGAGAAGGACGCGGTGAAGCTGCCGGCGGAGTTTCGCGACCGTTGCGCGGTGGTGGCGGTGGAGCTGGACTGGGAAAATCCGGCGGCGCTGGAGGCCCTGCTGCCGTGAGCTTACAGCACAGGATCGAATACCGCATTGCCAGTGCGTGCATGCGCCTGTTCCGGGGGCTTGGGCCGGTGCGGGCGTCGAATCTCGCCGGGGCGCTGGGCCGGAGCATCGGCCCGCTGATCCCGGTTTCGAAGCTGGCGGACCGCAATCTCCGCGCCGCGATGCCGGAGCTGGACGCGGTTGCCCGCAAGCGCATCATCCGGGCGGCCTGGGATAATCTGGCGCGGAACATCGCCGAACTTCCGCATCTTTCACGGTTCCACGAAGCCGCCGGCGCGCCGGGCTACGAGATCACCGGCGCCGAGCATCTGCGCGCCGCGACCGGCCGGGGCGGCCCGGTGATCATCCTCACCGCGCATCTCGGCAACTGGGAGATCATGCCGCTGGCCGCGCAGCGCCTGGGCATCCCGACGGGGTTCTTCTATCGCGCCGCCTCCAACCCGCTGGTGGACCGGATGATTCTGGAGCTGCGAGCCGAGGCCATCGGCGAGGGGATCAGGATGTTCCCGAAAGGCGCCGCCGGCGCGCGGGGTGCCTATGCGCATCTCGCCGGCGGCGGCGTGCTGGCCATACTGGCCGACCAGAAGCTGAACGACGGGCTGGAAGTGCCGTTTTTCGGCATGAGCGCCATGACTGCCCCCACCCTGGCGATACTGGCGCGCAAATTCGGCTGCCCGGTCCTGCCGGTTCATGTGGAAAGACTGGGGGCGGCGCGCCTGCGGGTGGTGTGCGAGCCGCCGCTTTTGATGCCGCGCACCGGGGATAGGCAGGGCGACATCCAGGCGATGACGGCGCTGATGAACAGGGTGATCGAGGGCTGGATACGCGCGCGGCCGGGCGAATGGCTCTGGCTGCACCGGCGCTGGCCCAAAACAGTAGTGAAATGAAAGCCGATGGGCTAGGCTTGCCGCGACGGGGTCAACAAGGGAAAGCTCATGGCAACCATCGTGCCGCATAACCGGCTGAAGCGCGACGCGCTCGGCCTGCCGCAGATCATCGCATCCACCCTCGCCAATATCGCGCCGGCGATGAGCTTCTTCTTCGGCTTCGCCGTCATCGTCGCGGGGGCGGGGGTGGCGGCGCCGCTTACCATCCTGGTCGCCATGGTGGTGATCCTGTTCCTGACCAACACGCTGGCCGAATTTTCGAAGTACCGGCCGTCCACCGGCTCCTTCGTCACCTTCATCGGCATGGCCTTCGGGCCGGTGGCAGGGGCCGCGGCCTCGCTTTTCGTGGTGTTCGGCTACCTGGTGGCCGCATCCTCGGTAGTGGTGATTTCCGGCGGCTGGGCGCACGACCTGCTGCACGTGTTCCTCGGCGTCAACATCCCCTGGCAACTGCTCAGCCTGATCGCGACCGGGATCGTCGGCGTGCTGGTCTCACGCGGCGTCTCGCTCTCCACCACCTGGGCGGCGGTTTTCTTCTATTTCGAGCTGGCCCTGCTGCTGGTCGGCGCGATTGTCATGCTCGTCGCCAACCGTGCCCATCTCTCCTTCGCCCCCTTCGCCTGGGCCAATCTCTCCGGCGGCTGGAAGGGCATCGGGCTTGGCTTCCCGCTCGCCATCTACCTGTTCATCGGCTGGGAAAATTCCGCCATGCTGGCCGAGGAGACGCGCAACCCGCGCCGCAACATCCCGCGCGCGCTGATCACCGGCACGCTTTCCATCGGCATCCTCTACATGTTCCTGGCCTGGGCGACCGAAATCGCCTTTCACAACAACGCCGCGGCGATCGGCAAATCCGCGATTCCCTTCGTCGATGCCATCAAGGCATCGGCCGCGGGCATGCTGATCATCGCCTATCTCGCCGGGCTGACCAGCATCTTCTCCTCGCTGCTCGGCCTGACCAATGCCCAGGCGCGCATCCTGTTCAATTCCGGACGCGAAGGGCTGCTGCCGCAATTCTTCGGCAAGATCCATCCGCAGCACCGCACCCCCTTCGTCGCGATGTGGAGCTATGTGCTGCTCGCCTTCGCCATCGTCATCATCTTTGGCTGGAACATCAGCCCGGTCGATCTCTTCGGGGATACCGGCACGCTGGGAACGATTCCCGTGATCATCACCTATCTGGTGACGAATCTTGCCCTGCCGGTTTACATGCTGCGCCACCACCGGGAGGAGTTCAGCCTGCCGAGGCACCTGATCATTCCGGTGATCGGCACCATCCTGATGCTGTTTCCGCTCTGGGGGCTGGTGCAGCCGGGGCAACCTTCGCCCTTCAATCTATTTCCCTGGATTTCGCTCGGGGTATTGATCATCTCGGTCATCTACGGGATTGTGCTGGAAAGGCGCCGGCCGGACCTGGTCCAGAGCATCGGCTCCTATGTCGCGGATGAGGAGTTTTGATGACAAAGCGTTATCGCATCGCGGTGATTCCCGGAGACGGCATCGGCAACGAGGTGGTACCGGCGGCGATGCGCGTGCTGGACCGGGCGGCGGCGCTCGGCGGATTCGTGCTCGACTACAACCAGTTCGACTGGAGCTGCGAGGTTTTCAAGGCGACGGGGCGGATGATGCCGGAGGACGGCATCGCGCGGCTCGCCGATCACGATGCGATTCTGCTCGGCGCGGTGGGTTATCCCGGCGTGCCGGATCACGTCTCGCTCTGGGGGCTGCTAATTCCGATCCGGCGCGAGTTCGACCAGTATGTCAATCTCCGGCCGGTGCGGCTGCTGCCGGGGATCACCCCGCCATTGCGGGACAAGAAGCCGGGCGATATCGATTTCTGGGTGGTGCGGGAGAATACCGAGGGCGAGTATTCGCAGGTCGGTGGACGCGCCTTCGCCGGCACCGACCGCGAATTCGTCGAGCAGACCGCCATTTTCACCCGTTTCGGCACTGACCGCATCCTCCGCTACGCCTTCGATCTGGCGCGCAAGCTGGGCCGGAACCATGTCACATCGGCGACCAAATCCAACGGTATCTTCCATTCCATGCCGTACTGGGACGAGCGCTTCGCCGCCATTGCCGGCGACTATCCGGACATGCGCACGGACCAGTATCATATCGACATACTGGCGGCGCGTTTCGTGATGTCTCCGGAGCGGTTCGACGTTGTTGTGGGTTCCAATCTGTTCGGCGATATTCTGTCCGATCTCGGACCCGGCGTGACCGGCACCATCGCGGTGGCGCCTTCTGCCAACATGAATCCGGAACGGAAATTTCCATCCATGTTCGAGCCGGTGCATGGCTCGGCGCCCGATATCGCGGGGCAGGGGATCGCCAACCCGATCGGCACCATCTGGTGCGCGGCGATGATGCTTGATCATCTGGGCGAGGTGGAGGCGGGTGCGGCCATGCTGCGGGCGATCGAGACCTCGCTTTCCGATCCTTCCGGGCCACGCACGCCCGATCTTGGCGGAAAGGCGCGCATGGCCGATCTTACCGAATCTATTTTGAAGGCG
>DASTAF010000198.1:0-2731 GCA_035713005.1 Acetobacteraceae bacterium | reverse complement strand
CTTGCATAGCGCAGTTCATCCCGGTGATATTGCCGTCGGGTGATTTCAGTCCAGGCCATTGTGCTTCCGTCCGTTGTGGTAGGCAGACAGAACCACAACCTACTGAAATCACCCAACTATCATTCTCGGTCAGGCTCTTAGGAAAGCCATTTCAAAGGAAACGGCTTCCTCGCGTTGCCGCCGTCAGCCCCACCGGATAACTCACGCCGATGCCCGCCAGTCCACAATAGCCGTTCGGGTTCTTGGCCAGATATTTGCTGGCGGTAATCCCTGGCGAGGCAGAATTGCAGCGCGTTGATGAGCGGGGCGGTGATCGCGCCATGGTGCGCTTCCGTCAGTCGGGCGCAGTATCGATTGCAAGGAAAATTTCCCCCGATCACACGCCGCTTGCCCACCCCCGGCCATCTATGTTCTACTTCTGTTCGTGACACGGACCGCTTCTCCCTCCCTGGCCGGCCACTTCGCCCTCATCATCGAGGGAATGTGCCAGATCATCGCCCGCCGCGTCGGACTCGGCCTCGCCGGTCCGCTGATCATCCTCATCCGGGCGCGGCTGCGCCGCTATGCCGCCCGCTTCGCCCATGCCACCACCACCCCATATCGGCCCAGCAAACCCCGCCCGAACCGGCTGCGGCCATCCCGCCCGCATCCTTTGCCACGCCGCAAGGCCTGGCTGCTGCGCCTGGTGCCCGAAACCGCCTCCGGCGCCTCCCAGCTTCGCCATTTCCTCGCCGATCCCGAACTCGCCGCTCTCCTCGCCGCCGATCCTCGCTTCAACCGCATCCTCCGCCCGCTCTGCCGGATGCTCGGCATCCGCGCGGCGAGCCTTCATCCCGCCAAAGCCGCGCCGCCGCCCGACGCACCGCCCGCCGAGGCACCACCCGCGCCCATCCCATGCCTCGCCCCAGGGCAGCCAGCACCTGTCTCATTCCCGCCATGGGCAACGCCGCCCGCTTTGGCGTGAGCGCCTCCGCGCGGCCAAAACGTTCCGATATCAGAACAAAATCGCTCTGGCGGGCATGATGCCGCCGGCCTTACTCCGCTGCGGCCAGCCCCACCGGGCAGGTCACGCCCGTCCCCGCCAGCCCGCAATAGCCGTTCGGATTCTTGGCCAGATATTGCTGGTGATAATCCTCGGCGAAATAAAATTCCGGCGCTTCCCTGATCTCGGTGGTGATCGCGCCATGCCCGGCTCTCGCTAGCCGCTGCTGATAAACCTCCTTCGAGGCGATGGCCGCCGCCATCTGCGCGTCGGAATGGGTATAGATGGCCGAGCGATACTGCGTGCCCCGGTCATTGCCCTGGCGCATCCCCTGGGTCGGGTCGTGATTTTCCCAGAAAACCTTCAGCAGCGCCTCATACGAAATCACCGAGGGGTCGAAAACCACCCGCACCACCTCGGCATGGCCGGTCATGCCGGAACACACCTCCTCATAAGTGGGATTCGGCGTGATCCCGCCCTGATACCCCGCGGCGGTGACATGAACGCCCGGCAGCTTCCAGAACAGCCGTTCCACCCCCCAGAAGCAGCCCATGCCGAAATCGGCAACCTCCATCCCTTCGGGATAGGGGCCATCCAGCCTGCGGCCGTTGACCAGATGCGGGGCGGTGAGGGGCATTTTCGCCGCGCGGCCGGGCAGGGCCTCGGCGGCGCTGGGCAGAGCAGATTTGCGGTGCGATCCGAACATGCCGCCAATATAGGCGCGGGCGCGGAAAATTCACAGGGCGAGCGTCACCGCCACCGGCACGTGATCCGAGGTGCGCGGCCAGTCCCGCGCATCCTTCAGCACCCGCATGGAGCGCAGCCCGCCCGCCAGGTCGCGCGAAACCCAGACATGATCCAGCCGCCGCCCCCGGTCGGAGGCCCGCCAGTCCCGGTTCCGGTACGACCACCAGGTATAAAGCTTCTGGTCCTCGGGGACGAAATGCCGCAGCGCGTCGTGAAACCCCTCCGCCATCCAGGCGTTCAGCCCCTCGATCTCCGGCCCCGTATGGCTGACGATGTTCATCATCTGCTTGTGGCTCCAGACATCATGCTCCAGCGGCGCGATGTTCAGGTCCCCCACCAGGATCGAGCGGGCGGGCGGATTCGCCGCGAAATGCGCCCGCGCCTCGGCGACGAAATCCAGCTTGTGGGCGTATTTCGCATTCACATCCGGATCGGGCTCGTCACCCCCGGCGGGGACGTAAAAATCATGCAGCAGGAGCGGCTCGCCCCCCGTCTCCACCCGCGCCGCGAGGTGCCGGCAATCGCCCTTGCCGCACCAGTCCGGGCTGTCATGCACTTCCGTCAGCGCCAGCTTGGACAGGATCGCAACGCCGTTATACCCCTTCATCCCGCGCTTCAGCACATGGGCAAAGCCGGTGCGCGCGCCGACATCCTCCGGGAACAGGTCATCGGGAACCTTGGTCTCCTGCAGGCAGATGATGTCGGGCGCCAGCGCCTCGGTCAGCCTCGCCAGCAAATCCTGGCGCAGCCTCAGCGAGTTGATATTCCAGGTGGCGACCGTGAGCGCCCGGCTCATGCGATGCCGAAGGTCACCCTGCCCACGCCCTCGATCTCGCCCTCCACCCGGTCGCCCCGCGCGATGGCGCCCACGCCTTCCGGCGTGCCGGTGAAGATCAGGTCTCCCGGCGCCAGCGCCACCAGGCGGGAGAGATAGGCGATGGTGTCCGGCACGTTCCAGATCATGTCGGCGAGGTTGCCGTCCTGCCGCACCGTCCCGTTCAC
>DASTAF010000197.1:0-2705 GCA_035713005.1 Acetobacteraceae bacterium | reverse complement strand
AGAGGCCGAGCCCGGTGCCCTGGCCGATCGGCTTGGTGGTGAAGAAGGGCTCGAAGGCGCGCCCGATCACATCGGCCGACATGCCGGCTCCGGTATCGGTGATCGAGATCACGACATAGGCTCCCGGCGCCAGATCGGCCTGCCGCGCGGCATAGGCCTCGTCCAGCCAGGCATTCGCCGCCTCCACCGTGAGCAAGCCGCCATCGGGCATCGCATCCCGCGCATTGATGGCGAGGTTGAGCAGCGCGCTCTCCAGCTGGTTCGGGTCGCACAGCACCGTCCACAGATCGGGCGCGGCCACCGTCTCCAGGCTGATCTGCGGGCCAGCGCTGCGCCGGATCAGCTCCTCCATGCCCGCGATCAGCCTTTCCACCCGGGTCGGCCTGGGGTCGAGCGTCTGCCGCCGGGAGAAGGCGAGAAGCCTGTGGGTCAGGGCGCTGGCCCGCTGCGCCGAGCCCATTGCCGCGCTCAGATAGCGCTCCAGGTTTTCCGTCCGCCCCTGGGCGATGCGGGTCTGGATCAGCTCCAGGCTGCCGGCGATCCCGGCGAGGAGATTGTTGAAGTCATGGGCGATGCCGCCGGTAAGCTGTCCCACCGCCTCCATCTTCTGGCTCTGCCGCAGCGCGTCCTCGGCGCGCTCCCGCTCGGCGGCCTCCTTCATCAGGCGGTCGTTAGCCGCCCTCAGCTCGGCCGTGCGATCCGCGACCAGGCGGGCAAGCTCGTGGCGGGAATGCGCCAGCACCTCCCGCGCCTCGATGATTTCCTGAATCTCGGTGCAGGTGCCGAACCACCGGGTTATCCGGCCCTGCCGGTCGCGCGCGGCATGGGCGCGGGCCAGCACCCAGCGGAAGGCGCCGGAGCGGGTGCGCAGCCGGAATTCCGCCCGGAACGGATTGCCGGTGCGCAGGGAATGCCGCCAGATGCTGCGCGCCTGCTCCTCGTCGTCCGGATGAAGAAGCCCGTTCCAGGCCTCGCCGAAGGTCGAGCCGATGGCGGCGCCGGTGAAGTCGTACCAGCGCTGGTTGTAGTAGTCGTGATAGCCGTCCGGCCGCGTCGCCCAGATCATGTGATCGATGGAATCGGCGATCGCCTGGAACTTCGCCTCGCTGGCCCGCAGCGCGTCCTCGGCCAGCCTGCGCTCGGTGACATCCACCAGAATCCCCGAGAACCGCAGCGGCCTGCCTTCCTCGTCCAGCCGGCAATGGCCGCGCGCCGAAACCCAGAGCACCGAGCCGTCGCTCCGGACCAGCCGGTATTCCTGGTCGAAATTTCCCCCTGCCGCCGTCGCCTGGCCGATCGCCTCCGCCACCCGCTCGCGATCCTCGGGATGGATGGCGGCGACGAACTCGGCGACCGGTGCGCCCGCCTCGGCCCGGGCCGGGTCCACCTCATAGACGTGGGCGAAGCGGGCGCCGGCATAGACCCGGTCCGCCGGCACGTCCCACATCCAGGTGCCGACGACGCCCTCCGCCTCCAGCGCGAGCTGGTTCCGCTCCTCCGCCGCGCGCAGGCGCTGCTCGGTCAGCACCTGCCGTGTGGTTTCGGTGCAGATGCCCAGCACGCCGCCGATCTGCCCCTCATCATCGACCGGCGTGTAGCCATAGGTCCACCAGGCATCGTCGATCCGGCCATTCCGCATGATCGGGATGTGCTGGTTTTCCTGCCAGGTCGCGCCCCGGCCCGCCAGAACCTGCTCGATCCCCGGAATGATGCCGTCCCACACCTGCGGCAGGAAATCCCGCCCGCCCCGGCCGAGGGCATGCGGATGATAGGGGGAACCGATGATGTCCTTGAGGGCGTCGTTGTAGAACTGGATGAGCTCCGGCCCCCACCAGAGGAACATCGGGTGCCGGGTATTGAGCATGAGGCGCAGGGTGGTCCTGAGCGCCTGCGGCCATGCGGAGGCGGGTCCGAGCGGGGTGGCGGCCCAGTCGAAGGCGCGGATCAGCGCGCCCATTTCGCCGCCCCCGGCAAGGAAGTTGCATCCGCGGTCCATGCCGCTGTTTAACGGCGGCTTCCGGAAGTCACAACCACACCGCTCATCGCCGGCTTTCATAGATCAGCATCGGCACGTCCTGGCGCCGGAATTCCCCGCACTGGCTCATCCCGATCGAGCCCAGCACGGTGCGGGAGGCGAAATTATCCGCCCGCGCCACCGCGACGATGCGGGCAAGCCCGGCTCTGTCATGCCCGTAGAGCAGCGCCGCCCGCGCCGCCTCCCGCGCCAGCCCGCCGCCGCGCAGCGTGGGCCAGAGCGCGAACCGGATCGCGATGCCGAGGCCGTCCGGCCGCTCCGCCAGCCCGGTGATGCCGACGAAGCCGGCATCCCCGCGCAGCCGGACGGTCCAGATTCCATAGCCATGCCCGCCCCAGAAGCGGATATCCTCCGCCAGCTCATGCGCCGCCTGGATTTTCGTCCGCACTCCGCCGAGCATCATGGCGAAGGCGCGCGGATCGGCCTTCAGCGCCTGCAGCTCCCCCAGATCGCCCCAGGCAACCGGCGTGAGCGCCAGCCGCGCCGTGGCGATGCACCATGCCGGGTTCATCGGCCGGGCCGGTCCGGTGCCTTACCGGGTGAGGGGGCGGTACTTGATCCGGTGCGGCTCGGTGGCGTCGGCGCCGAGGCGGCGGCGCTTGTCCTCCTCATAGGCCTGGAAGTTGCCCTCGAACCATTCCACGTGGGAATCGCCCTCGAAGGCGAGGAT
>DASTAF010000196.1:0-11689 GCA_035713005.1 Acetobacteraceae bacterium | reverse complement strand
CGCGCGGGGATCTGTGCCGCGCGCCCTGGGCCTGGGGCTGCTCCTGCTGGTGCTGGCCGGGCCGCAATGGCAGATCCGCACCGGCAGGCCGGAGCGCGACATCGCCCTGCTGGTGCGCGACCAGTCTCCCTCCATGGCCATTAATGGCCGGCGGGCACTGGCAAATGCCGCCTATTCCGCCCTGCTGGCTTCCAGGCCGCCCAACACCGAGCTTCGCACCGTGACAGTGCCGCGCGGCGCGAACGGCACGCCGTTGATCGGCGCGATCCGGCGGGCGCTGGCGGATATCCCGGAAAACCGGCTTTCCGGCGTGGTGGCGGTCACCGATGGCGAGGCCACCGATGCCGGCAGCCTGCCGCTCAAGGCGCCTTTTTCGATGCTGATCCCGGCGCGCGGCAACCAGACCGATCGCGAGCTGCGCCTGCTGGCCGCGCCGCGCTACGGAATCGTCGGCCATCACGTGACGCTGCGCTTCGAAGTGCTCGATCACGGGGTTTCCGACCGGGGAAAGCCGGTTCCGGTACGGATTTCGGTGGATGGGGCGCGGGCCGTGCCGGTGAACGCGCATGTCGGTCAGCCGGCGGAATTCCGGATGAAGGTAAGGCATGCGGGCGCCGCCATCGTGGCGGTCCAGGCACAGGCGCTGCCGGGCGAAGTCTCCACCCTGAACGATCAGGCGGTGTTCACCCTCAACGGCGTCCGGCGGCGCCTGAGCGTGCTGCTGATCTCCGGAAGACCCAGCCAGGGGCTGCGCATCTGGCGGCTGCTGCTGAAATCGGACCCGGCGATCCGGCTGATCAACTTCACCATCCTGCGCAACCCGGATGAGCCGCTGGATGCCCCGCTGCGCGACCTGGCGCTGATCCCGTTCCCGATCGAGCAGCTCTTCGTCGATGACATCGGCAAATTCGATCTGATCATCCTGGACCAGTTCAGCAATGAGGGGCTGCTGCCGCCCGAATATCTGGGCAATATCGCGAACCGGGTGCGGGCGGGGGGCGCGCTGCTGGTGGAGGCGGGCCCGGAATACGAACAGGCGGAATCGCTGGCAGGAACGCCCATCGCGCCGGTGCTGCCGGCCCTGCCGTCGGGGCCGGGAACGGTCACCGCGCCGTTCAAGCCCGCGCTCACCCGCTATGGGCGGCGACATCCGGTGACCTCGGGGCTCGCCGGGATTCCGGCAGGAGACTGGTATCGCTGGGAGACAGCCACGGCGCGGAAGGGTGTGACCTTGCTGCGGGCGCCGGGCAAGGCACCGTTGCTGGTGCTGGCGCATGAGGGCAAGGGCCGGGTGGCGATGCTGCTCTCCGACCAGTTCTGGCTCTGGGCGCGCGGCGCGCTCGGCGGGGATACGGCGATGAGCGGCCCGGCGATTCCGCTGCTGCGGCGCACCGTCCACTGGCTGCTTCAGGAGCCGGCGCTGGCGGCCAACAGGCTAACGGCCTCCATCGTCAATGGCCGGCTCGTGGTGCGCCGCCGCGTGCTGCGCGGCAAAGCGGCGGGGGCGGCGGTGATCACCGCGCCAGGCGGCGGAACCCGCGGGCTTCGCCTCGTCCGGCTGGCTCCGGGGCTGTATGGCGGCTCCATTCCCGCCAATGCCGCGGGAGTCTGGGCGGTGCGGGCCGCCGGGCAGGTGGCCTATGCCGCCATCGGCATGAACGATCCGCTGGAATATCGCGATCTGGCGGCAAATTCCCGCAGGCTCGGCCCCATGGCGAGGGCTTCCGGCGGCCGCATCGTCTGGCTGAAGCCAGGGGGTGCGCCCAAGCTGGCGAGCCTGCTGCGCCCGCGCCATGCCGAGATCATCACCGGCACGCGGGACGTGCCGCTGCTGCCCGCCGCGCCGGTGGCGGCGCTGGCGCTGATCCTGCTCGGCTGGGCCTGGTGGCGGGAGCGGTAGCACGCTTGTTGGACAGTTTCCGCCGCGGCTTGCTACTCATGCGGCTGATGATCGCCCGCTGGGCGCCGCCCGAACCGAAAGGCATGGCCATGAATTATCACCCCGACCCCGCCCGCTACGAACAATTGCCCTACCGGCGCTGCGGCGTTTCCGGCCTCGATCTTCCGGCCATCTCGCTCGGCCTGTGGCAGAATTTCGGCGACGCCGCCGCCTTCGACACCTGCCGCGCCATCATCCGCCGCGCCTTCGACCGCGGGGTGACGCATTTCGACCTCGCCAACAACTACGGCCCGCCCTACGGCTCGGCGGAGGAGAATTTCGGCCGGATTCTGGCGAAGGACTTCCGTTCCTATCGCGACGAGATGATCATCTCCACCAAGGCGGGCTACGACATGTGGCCCGGCCCCTACGGCAATGGCGGCTCGCGCAAGTATCTCGCCGCCAGCCTCGACCAGAGCCTGCGGCGAATGGGACTGGATTATGTCGATATTTTCTATTCCCACCGCGTCGATCCCGCCACGCCGCTGGAGGAGACGATGGGTGCGCTGGACCGCGCGGTGCGGCAGGGCAAGGCGCTCTATGTCGGCATTTCCTCCTACTCCCCGGCGCTGACCCGGCGGGCGGCGGCCATCCTGCATGGGATGGGAACGCCTTGCCTGATCCATCAGCCCTCCTATTCGATGCTCAACCGCTGGGTGGAGGAGGGGCTGCTGGAGACGCTGGAGGATCTCGGCATCGGCTGCATCGCCTTCTCGCCGCTCGCGCAAGGACTTCTGACGGATAAATACCTGAACGGAATTCCCGAAGACGCCCGCGCGGCGCGGCGTGGGTCTTTCGCCGATACGATGCTCAATGAGCAGAACCTGGCCCGCGTGCGTGGGCTCGATGCCATTGCCAGGCGCCGCGGCCAGACTCTCGCACAAATGGCGATCGCCTGGGTGCTGCGCGACAGGCGCGTCACCTCGGCGCTGATCGGCGCACGGACCCTGCACCAGCTCGACAATTCGCTGGACGCGCTGCAGCGCATGGAATTCTCCAAGGAGGAACTGGCCGAGATCGACCGCCATGCGACCGAAGGGGGGATCGATCTCTGGCGCAAGTCGGCGACGGCGGAGGCGCGGGGATAGCGCCTTGGCAAAGGAGATCAACGTCGCCCTGATCGGCTATGGCTATGCGGGCCGGGTCTTTCACGCGCCGCTGATCCTGGGCGTGCCGGGGCTTCGCCTGCATAGCGTGACCTCCAGCGATCCGGCGAAGGTGCTGGCCGATCATCCGGAAGTCCGGGTGGTGACGGCGGAGGATGCCTTCGCCGACCCCGCGATCGACCTCGCGGTGATCGCGACGCCGAACGAGTTTCACGCGCCGCTGGCGCATGCCGCGCTGGCCCAGGGCAAGCATGTGGTGGTGGACAAGCCCTTCACCCTCACCGTGGCGGAGGCGGAAGGCCTCGCCGATCATGCCCGGCGGGCGGGGCGGCTGCTGGCGGTGTTCCACAACCGGCGCTGGGATGCCGATTTTCTGACCCTGCGGCGGCTCATAACGGAAAGGCGGCTCGGCGAGGTGGTGCAGTTCGAGTCGCATTTCGACCGTTTCCGGCCTCAGCCCAGGGACCGCTGGCGGGAGCGCGCCGGGCCGGGCAGCGGGCTCTGGTTCGATCTTGGCCCGCATCTCGCCGATCAGGCGCTCTGCCTGTTCGGCATGCCGGAAGAAGTCGAGGCTGATCTTGCCCTGTTGCGGCAGGGCACGGAGACGAATGATTATTTCCACGTGCTGCTGCGCTATCCTCGCCGCCGCGTCATCCTGCATGGCACCGCTCTCGCCGCCGCGAAACCGCTGCGCTTTGCCGTGCACGGCACGGAGAGCAGTTTCGTCAAGCACGGCTTCGATCCGCAGGAGGACCGGCTGAAGGCGGGAGGGATGCCGGATGATCCCGGCTTCGGAGCAGACCCGGAGCCGGGCGAGCTGACTAGCATGCGGTCCGGATCGGCGGAGACTCAGAGGATTCAGGGCGAGCCCGGCGATTACCGGCAATTCTACGCCTCGATCCGCGAGGCCATCCGCCAGGATGCGCCGAACCCGGTGCCGCCGCGCGAGGCCGTCGCCGTCATGGAAGTCATCGAGGCCGCAATCGAAAGCGCCGGATCGGGACGAAGAATCCGCCTATGAGGCCGCCCGCAGGCCTGGATGGAGGCGGTCTTCACGCTGCCACCAGCCCGGCTCCGCGAGGGCCGGATGGGTGAAGCGGCCGGTTTTCGCCAGCGCCTCGATGGCCTGGGCGAGCAGGGTTGGCCTGGGCTGCCCGTCCGAGATATCCCAGGCAGCCGCTTCATAATGCCCGTCCCGCCTCGTCAGCATGCTGTTCCAGTCGATGGCCCCGAACAGGGCCCAGGCCGTCACCGCCCGCAGATCGGCGCCCTCCGCGCGCAGATCCTCCGCCGCCTGCCACGCCTCCATCAGCCAGCGCAGCTGTTCGGCCACATCCTCGCATCCCAGATGCGCCTCGGTGACGGCGAGGGGGCGGCCATAGCGGTGCCACGCCTCGCCCAGCCGCGCCTTCCAGCCCAGTTCCTCCGCCGGGAGATCGGCGCGCATCGCCTCGGTATCGATATAGACATGCCGGCCATTCCCGCCTCTGGGGAGATGTGGATAAAGCATGAGCCGGTGGTCGAGAAACCGGTCGCTGCTCGCATAGCGATTGATTCCCGTGAGGTCCGGAGCCGCTTCGCCGGTGAGGAATTCGTCCAGCCATGCAACAGGGATGCCCGCGCCGATGAAGCGCTCCCGCCAGCGGTGCGTCCCGTCCACCTGGCCATGGAGAAGGTCGAGGCTGAGCCAGCGGCGCCCGTTCTCGTATTCGGCCTGGTAGGCGAGGGGGCGGGTGGAGAATACCCTGCTCAGATCTTCGGTCTGCACCAGCCTGGCGCCCGGAATCCGCTGGCGGATCGCCCGCATGGCGAGGAGCACCGCCCGGCACTGGATGGCGAGCATGGCGAGAAACCGCTCCTCGTCGCATTCATGCGGATACCACAGGCCGTAAAAGCCTGAGAATCTCGCGGTGGTGAGCGGCTCGTTCACCGGCGTCCAGGCCGTCACCCAGGGATAGCGCACGGCGGCCCTCGCGGCATGGGCGGCGAGCCGCTCCGGCAGTTCCGCATCCAGCAGGCTCGTCCCCGGCGGCCCGGAGCCGTGATGCATCAGGCCGATGATGGGGCTGATGCCGAGTTCGCGCAGCCGCGCCATCCGCTCATCATGCCATTCCCAGCCGCAATGGGCGGGACCGGCCTCGCACCGCTCCCACAAGACCGGATAACGCAGGGTGCAGATGCCGAGGGCGGCGACGCGGTCCAGGTCATCGAGCCGCTCGTGATGCCCGGTCTCGCGGGACTGATCGCGCCAGAGGCCGCCCAGCCGCACGACGCTGCACTCAATCCCGCCCCATAATTCGAGCGGCGAAGTCATTCCTACGATTCCGGACGCCGCTAGTCGGCCGCCTGGGTGAGATCCAGGGAGTCCGCCATGCGCGGCAGCAGCCTTTGCGGCGCCAGAATCCTCCGGATCAGCCGGTTCATCCCCTCCCAGGTGCGGTCCCACGAGGTCTGATCGAGCCGATGATCCACGCGGTTAAGCCATTCCTCGCGGGGACGGGCGGCAATTTTCTCCGCCGCCTCGATCACCTGCTCCGCCGTGGCGGCGATTTCCACCAGCCCCGGCTTGCCCCAGTCCCGCACGACATCCGCGACCGGCGTGGAGATGACGGGAACACCCGCGGCGAGAAATTCCGGAGTCTTGGTGGGGCTGATGAAGCGCGTTGCCTCGTTCAGCGCGAAGGGCATCAGCCCGAAATTCCAATGGGCGAGATAGGATGGCAGCTCCTCATAAAGTTTTCCACCCAGCCAGTGCAGGTTGGAGCGCTGCGGCAGGCTGGCCGGGTCGATCTTCACCACCGGCCCGACCATGACGATCTGCCAGTCCGGCCGCCTGTCGGCGACCTCGGCCAGGAGGGGAAGGTCGAGCCGCTCATCGATCACGCCGAAATAGCCAAGACGCGGATGGGCGAGGGAAGCCTGATCCGCCGGGTCCGCAAGCTTGCTGGGAAAGCGGGCGGGGATGAAATGGGCCGCATCCACGCTGCTTGGGAAGAGATGCGCGTTCGAGTGAAGAAAGCGCTTCGCGTCATAGAGGCTCCGCCCGCCGGCGAAGACGAAATCGGCGCGCTTCAGCAGGCGGCGCTCCAGAAGCTGAAGCTGCGGCGAGGCACCCCGGAACAGGGACAACTCGTCCATGCAGTCGTATATGGTGACGGATGGTTCCAGATGCCCGGCGATGGGAAGGAACATGGAGGAGTAGTACCATGCCACCGCCGGCTCTCCGAACTTGCCGATCAGGCCGTTGAGCAGCCCGGCCTGGGCGATGATCTCGGTATCCGGCTCCATGCCCTGCGGCAGAATGGGAGTTGCGATCAGCACGCCATGGGCGGTGACGCGAGTCTCCAGCCGGGGAGCGGCCTGCTGGTCCGGAACCCGGTGCGGCTCCTCCAGGAAGATCACGCGATAGTCCCGGGCGGCCCGGCAGAGCAGGTGCTGCGGTCGCTGGAAGACGAAATCCCAGCGCAGATGGGAAAGACAGAGCAGGAGAGGCAGGTCGGACCGTGAAGCGAATGCCGCCGGGAATGACATGGCGGCTGGAGATGAGGTTGTCACGGCTGAACTCGGCATGCTGAATTGATCCTGCTGAATGGCATAAGCTTGTGCTCACGAAATGGGGAGCCGGAAAATCCTAAACAAGCAGCAGGATTTTTTGAAATCGCGCGTTACGGGAATTAAATCCCGGCGAGAGCTTCCGCCTTTTCCGGCAAAAGTTTGGTGTTCCGCTTCCGGCGGCCTGGCTGGAGCGCCGCGATGAGTTCGGCCGCCACCGCGAGGGCCTGGGCGGAGGTATGGCTCGGCTTTCGAAGGATCAGCCTCTCGCCATGAAGCTCCAGCGGCGCGGTGGCGGCGGGAGGCTTGCCGCGGAAGCTGGCGGCGGCGGCGGCGGGTCCTACCTCGAGCTTCGCGATCCCCAGGCGGCGGCAGCCCATGCGCAGCCTGGCGCGGGCGATCAGCCTCTCCACCGGTTCGGGCGGCGGGCCGAACCGGTCCTCGATCTCCTCCGCCAGGGCGGATAATCCGCCGTCATCCCCGCGCCGGAGCAGGGCGCCGAGCCGGGTGTAGAGTTCGACCCGCAGCGCCTCCTCCGCCACATAATCGGCGGGGATGCAGGCATCGAGGGCGATGGTGAGGGCGGGCATCCATTCCTCCGCCGCAACCTCGCCCGAGGCGCGCCGGAGGGCCTGATCCAGCAGATGCTGGTAGAGCTCCAGCCCGATCAGCTTGAGATGCCCAGCCTGCGTCTCCCCCAGCAGGTCGCCGGCGCCGCGCAGGTCCATGTCCCGCGCGCTGACCGAGAAGCCTGCTCCCACCCGGTCGAGCGCCTCCAGCGTCCGCAGCCGCTTCAGCGTCGCGGCGGCGGGCGGATCGTCCGGATCGGTCAGCAGATAAACCACGCCACCCGCCCGGCCTCGTCCCACCCGGCCGCGAAGCTGGTGCAGCTGGGCAAGGCCGAAGCGGTCCGGGCGCCAGATCAGCATGGTGTTGGCGCGCGGCACGTCGAGGCCGGTTTCCACGATGTTGGTGCAGAGCAGCGCGTCCGCGTCCCCCTCCGCGAAGCGGATCATCGCCTCGTCCACCTCGCCCGGCGGCATGCCGCCATGGGCTTCGAGCAGGGCGATGCCGGGCAGCAGCGCGGTCAGCCGCTCCCGCATCGGGTCTATATCCTCGATGCGTGGGCAGACGATGAAGCTCTGCCCGTCCCGGTGCTGCTCGCGCCGCAGGGCCTCGCGCACCACCACCTCGTCGAAGGGCAGGACAGTCGTGCGGATGGGCTGGCGGCGGACTGGCGGGGTGGCGATGGTGCTGAGCTCCTGCAGCCCGATCAGCGCCGATTGCAGCGTGCGCGGAATGGGCGTCGCCGTCATGGTGAGCGCATGCACGCCGTCGCCGAGCCGGCGCAGCATCGCCTTCTGGCGGGCGCCGAAGCGCTGCTCCTCGTCGATGATCAGCAGGCCGAGATCGGCGAAGCCCACGCCCTTGCCCGCGAGAGCCTGGGTGCCGATGACAATCCCGATCTCCCCGCTCGCCAGCCCTGCCTTCACCGCTCGCGCCTCCGCCGCGCCGGAGAGGCGGGAAAGCTGCTCGATCCGCACGCCATGGCCGGCGAAGCGCCGCCGGAAGGTGGCGAGATGCTGGCGGACGAGCACGGTGGTCGGGGCAAGGAGGGCCACCTGTTTGCCGGAGAACACCGCCGCCGCGGCCGCGCGCAGCGCCACCTCGGTTTTGCCGAAGCCGACATCGCCGCAGACCAGCCGGTCCATTGGATGGCCGGAAGCAAGGTCGCCCAGCACATCGCGAATGGCGCTTTCCTGGTCCGAGGTCGGCGGATGGGGAAACCGGGCGGCGAAGCGCCGCATGGCGGCGGCGGGTGGACGCAGCGCGGGCGCGGCGGCATGGCCACGAGTCCGGGCCAGCTTCGCCAGCGCCTTCGCCGCCTCGGCGATCTGTGCCTCCGCCTCCGCCCGGCGCTTCGCCCAGCTTCCGGTGTTGAGATGATCGAGGCTGAGGCTTTCCGCCTCGCCGCCATAGTGCCAGAGCCGGTCGATCTCGTCGAAGGGCACGAGCATGGTGCTGCCGCCGGCATATTCCAGCCGCAGGCAATCGGCGCGGGCGCCATCGACCTCGACCGGCTCGATCCCGCGCAGCACGCCCAGTCCGTGATCAAAATGGATCACCGCGTCTCCCGGGCGCAGCCCGGCCTCGGCGATTTCCGGCTCCGTGCCGGAGGCGGCGCGGCCCCGCCGGGGCCGGACATCCTCGGGAGCGATGACGGCGGCATCCTCGCCGACGAATCCCTGGGCCAGAGCGTCGTCCATCAGGGCGAGGCTGCCTGAAGGGGCGGAGCGAAGCTCCATCCATCCCGCCACCTTGCGGGCGGCGAGGCCGAGCCGCTCCTCGGCCAGCCGCAGCAGGGGCAGGGCGCGCCGGCGCGGCCCCGCCAGCGCCACGCGGAAGCCGGCGGCGATCCGCTCCTCCAGGAAATCCAGGAAGACATCCTCCGGATCATCCGCGCCTGGATCATCCGCTCCGGCGAAATCCGGCAGCCCCGCTTCCTCGCCTGCCGCTTCCGCCAGTTCCCGCCCTTCCAGGGCGATTCGCCAGGCGGCCTCATCGAGATAGAGCCGGTCCGGTGCCGGAGGCATGCGGGCGCCGGGACGGATGGAGAGGGCGCGGCCCGCGAGGGCGAGGCGGCTGCGATGCGCATCCTCGATATCGGCGAGGCGCTCGGCCCGCAGCGCCGCGACTTCCGGGTCGATCACGATGGCCGCTTTCGGCAGCAGGTCGAACACGGAAACCAGGTCCGGGTGGAAATCCGGCAGCGCGTGCTCCAGCCCCGGCGAATGCCGCTCCTCCGAATCCTCCGGCAGCACCAGCTCCGAAGCCGGACCGAGAGTGATCGCCCCGCACTCATCGAGGCTGCGCTGGCTGGCAGGATCGAACCAGTGCAGTTCCGCGATCAGCCCTTCCGCGTGGCGGAGCCGGAGGGGAAGTGCCGCATCGGCTGGAAACACATCCACGGTTTCCCCGTGCAGCGCCGCCTCGCCGGGGGAATTCACCCGCTCCTCCCGCGCATGGCCCGTCCGTTCAAGCCAGCGGGCGAAAGCTTCCGGATCGAAAGGCGCGCCGGTTTCCAGCCGCATGCCGGCATGGGCGCTGGACGGGGGCAGGCGCTGCCCGGCCGCCTCGGCGGAGGCGATCAGCAGGATGGGCGCCTCGTCCCGGTTCGCAAGCCGGTTCAGCACCGCCATCCGTGCGCCCATCACCTCATGCGAGGGAGATGCGCGGTCATAGGGCAGGCAGTCCCAGGACGGCAGCAGCAGCACGGCAAGATCGGGCGCCAAGGCGCGCGCCGCCTCGGCGAGTGCCCCGGCGCGGGCGGCGTCGCGCGGTATGGCCAATACGTCGCCGGATGCCACCCGCTCCACCAGCCGGGCGGCGAGCAGCCCTTCCGGGCCGCCGGGAAATCTGGTTACGTTTGGTTCAGGCATTGGCGGCCCTTGGCAGTGCCGGCCTTATCTGCTCACGCGCCAGGGCGCGAACAAGGCTTGCGCCTTCACGAGGCGATCTGCGGCAGGGCCAGCGCCACATCCATGAAGTGCCGCAGCGTGGGCGGGACGTTGCGCGCCTTGCAGGCCAGCACAAGTTCGCTCGCCGCGCCGGGTTCGGCCAGAGGCCGGTTGACCACGCCCGGTATGCCGATCCGCATGTAGCATTCCGGCAGGATGGCGAGGCCGATTCCGGCGGCGACCAGACCCAGCACCGCGCCAAGCTCCCTCGTATGCTGCACCACCCTGGGCGAAAAGCCCGCACGGGCGCAGAGCGTCACGACATGCTCGTGCATGCCGCAGCCGACATCCGGCGCGATGCAGACGAAAGCCTCCCGCGCCAGATCGTCCAGGCTGATGGCGTTGCGCCCGGAGGCGAGCGGATGGCTTGTGGGCAGGAACACCATCAGCTCGTCCCGCCAGATGCGATGGACCGTGATGCCCGGTGCCGCCTGGAAATGATAGGGAGGGCGCAGAATACCGACATCGAGATCGCCGCTGCCGACCGCCTGCAGCTGATGGGCGGTGGACATGTGCCGCAGCTCGATCCTGATCTCCGGGTAGCGGTCCCGGAAGGTCCGCATCAGGCGCGGAAACATGTCCAGCATCGGCACGGAATCGGTGAAGCCCATGCGGATCAGCCCCGCCTCGCCCCGGGCGGAGAGGCCGATCAGCTCGGCCCCCCGGCGCAGCTCGCCCAGCGCCTTGCGGGCATGGTCGAGCAGGATCAGCCCGGCCTGGGTGATCTCCACCTTCCGGCGCGTGCGGTCGAACAGGCGGGCCCCCAGTTCCTCCTCCAGTGCCTTGATCTGCATGCTCAGGGGCGGCTGGCTGACATTCAGCCGTTCGGCGGCGCGGCTGAAGCTCAGCTCCTCGGCGACCGCGACGAAGTACCGAAGCTGGCGGGTTTCCATGGCTTATACTTCAGCCGAATAACCGGAGGGTCAAGAACGTATTGGACTTTATAAGCGGAAGTGGCTGGTATCCAGGCCGGATCGTAAACAGGAGGAATGCGAGTGCTGGGATTCAGGATCAACCGCCGCCGCCGCAAGGTCCAGCCAGAGCAGGTCGATCCGTTCCGGACGCTGCCGGCCGCCAATGTCAGCGATGTTATGTCCCGCATGGTGGCGGGAGGAGCGAGGCTGCGGCCGATGCATGCCGGCGGCATGATGGCCGGACCCGCCTTTACGGTGAAGACACGCCCCGCCGACAATCTGATGGTGCACAAGGCGCTCGACCTCGCCGAGCCAGGGGACGTGATCGTGGTCGATGCCGGGGGTGAGCTTTCCAACGCGATCATCGGCGAGATCATGACTAGCTACGCGGAGCGGCGCGGCATCGCCGGCATCGTCATCTCCGGCGCGGTGCGGGACAGCGGCGCGCTGCGGGCGAGGCGTTTTCCCGTTTATGCCGAGGGCGTCACCCATCGCGGCCCCTACAAGGATGGGCCGGGGGAGATCAACGTGGCCATCTCGCTCGGCGGCATGGTGATCGAGCCGGGTGACCTGGTGCTCGGCGATGATGACGGGCTGGTCTGCATCCCCTTCGACCATGTGGACGAGGTCTATCGGGCGGCGCGCGCCAAGCAGGAGGCC
>DASTAF010000195.1:0-8370 GCA_035713005.1 Acetobacteraceae bacterium | reverse complement strand
GAAATCCCGCGCATCCGCGCCATCGATGGTGACGAGCGGCACCTCCCGCAGATCGGTCCGCCTGCCGAGGCGCACGCCGCGGGCCCGCCCGGCCTCCTCCAGCGCCGGTTCGGGAAACTCGACGGGAATGCCGAGCGAGGCAATGGCGATCAGGCTGATCGACCGCGCATCCCCCATGCGCCCCAGCCGCTCCACCACCCGGGCGAGCTTGGGACCGTATCCAGGGCCGGGAAGCGGCTCGGCGCGCACCAGCTCATCCTCCTCGGCTCCGCCCGTTTCCCCCTCCGGAACCTGCCAGTCCGCCCGGGTCTTGCGGTCCACCGGCTCGATCCAGCCGCCGGCGGGGGCGGCGCGGAACACCCCGATCAGGCTGGCCGGCAGCGCGTCCAGCAGCTTCAGGGTGCGCCCCTCGTACCGATCCTCGCCGATATGGCGCAGCCGGGCGAGCACCCGCGCGCCCGGCGCCAAGGCGGGCTGGCCGCGCCGCTCCGGCATCATGAAAATGATTGGCGGACGGCGGACGGCGGGCTTGCCCCCCGCGTCGGCGATGGGCCTCGCCAGAGCCTCGCCATGGCGATCGGTGCCGGTGATCTCGACCATCGCGGTTTCCGGCAGCCGCCCGGTCTCGCGGAACCGCTTGCCGCCCGCTGCCTCCAGCGCGCCCTCGCGCTCCAGTTGCTTCAGAAGCTCCCGCAGGGCAGCCCTGTCCTCCGGAGCGATGCTGAAGGCCCGCGCGATCTCCCGCTTGCCGATCCGCCCGGTTGCCCCGCCGATAAAATCGCGCAGCGCCGCCAGCGAAGGCATTTCGGCATGCTTCGGGGGTTTGCCTAGGGGGGATTTGCCTGGGCGCTTCATCCCGAACGGGTCGTCCAGGAACATGCGCGCGGAAAGCCCTCATCCGCGCAAACCGGAAGGGCGAGCGGCGGCCAAAGCCGCGTCCGCAAAGCTGAACCCATCATCACGACCGCAGATCCCTGTCCAGCCATGCCCGATACGGAAATTCTAGTCATAAAGCGCCCTCCCTACAACGCGGGGTGCCGCGAGGCGCCACAAGTTTTGCAACTATGGCGCTTGTGCAACGGCCTTTTGATCCACCGCCGAGCTTGCCTCCTGATCGAGCGAGGCGTTGAACAGGGCGCCGAACAGGACCGTATAGGCCGTCAGATAAAACCACATCATCAGGCCGATGATCGTCGCCAGCGGACCATAAGTGGCGCTGTAGGCGGCGAAGCGGCCGACATACAGGGCAAAGAAATACGACAGCAGCAGCCAGAACACCACCGCCAGCAGGGTTCCGGGCACGATGACATGGCGCCCCTCGCGAGGCGACCGGCGGAAGGACGGGCCGTAGCGATACAGCAGCCCCAGGGCCAGCCCCATGAAGCCGAGCAGCAGGATGAAGCCAATGACCAGAGCGAGATTGGCGGAATCCGAGCCGAAGCCGAAAAAGGCGAAGATGATCGGCAGCACCACGAGCACGCCGAGGGCCAGTATCGCGCCCAAGATCGTCAGCAGCGTCATGCCCAGGGTGACGAGCTGGAATTTCAGGATGCTCCGGCTCTCCTCCTTCTTGTGAATCACGTTCAGCGCGTAGATCAGCGACTTGGTTCCCGATGCGGCGGAATAGAGCGTGAACAGCAGGGAGACCGTCAGCCCGATGCCCAGCGTGGCGTTGCCCCTGGAGACGACCTGCTGGATCCGCCCGGCGATCAGCTGGAAGGTCGCCGGCGGCATGAAATGGCGCAGATAGATCAGCTGCGGCTCGACTGAGGAGGGATTGAAGATCAGCCCGTAGAGGGAGATCAGCGTGGTGATGGCGGGAAAGATGGCAAGCGTCGCGTAGAAGGCGCAGCCCGCGGATACGAGCGACATCTCCCCGCTGAACAGGGTCCAGGCGGCGGAGAACATGGCCCGCTTCCAGCTTCCCAGGCGCGGCGGCAGGGTCATTCCGTCCGCTCCAGGAAGCGGGCGATGGCGGCGATGCTTTCAGGGTCCATCAGGGCGGGCGCATGACCCGCATCCGAGATGGTCAGCGCCTCCGCCCCGTCCTCGCGCATCCTGGTGAAGGTTTCCGGCGTCAGCAGATCGCTCTCCGCCCCACGGATGGCCAGAACCGGCACCGACAGGTGATTCCAGAACAGGCTGAGATCGGCGTCGCGCGGCGCCGCGGCGCGCATGGGCTCGATGATCCTGGGATCATAATGCATCGCGTAGCCGCCCTGCGGCGCGGGCCGTGCCGAATGCTGCGCGAGATGCGCCCACTGGGCGTCGCTCAGCCGGCCGAACGGGGCGTGAATCCGCCGCAGATGCGCCTCCAGCTCCTCGAGCGCCGGGAAAACCTCCGGGGCCTCCATCATGTAGTCCCGGATACGGGACAGGGCCGCGGCCGGAATATGAGGGCCGATATCGTTCAGGACCAGTTTCGTCACCGGCGCATGCCGGGCGGATGCGATCATCATGCCGCAGATCCCGCCGAGCGAGGTGCCGATCCAGGCGACGGGCTTGTTGAGATAGGCGAGCAGATGGGCCAGCGCCGCCACATAGCTCACCGGCTGGTAGAGCGCGCTGGAAGGCAGCCAGTCCGACCGCCCCCGGCCCGGCAGATCGGGGCAGACGACGTGAAACCGATCCGCCAGCGATTCGGCGAGCGGGTCGAAATCGCGGCTGTTGCGGGTCAGCCCGTGCACGCAGACCACCGCCGGCGCGGCGGGATCGCCGAATTCCATGAAGGCGAGACGGTAGAAATCCGTCCCCAGCAGATATGGCACCGAGTTCTTGCGCGCCAAAATCTCCTCCCCGGTTATATGACCCCAGCCTCGCGGAGCGCCGCGCGGTCCTCGGCGGCGATGCCCAGCATGTCGGCCAGAATCTCGTCCGTATGCTCTCCCAAGATAGGAGGGGGCAGCCGATAATCCACCGGGGTCTCGGACAGCCGCACCGGATTGGCGATCAGTGTCATGGAAGCGCCGGAACCATGAGTCATCTCGATCAGGTTCTCCCGCGCCCGCACCTGCGGGTCGGCGAAGACCTGCGAGAGCGTGTTGATCGGCCCGCAGCCGATCTTCAGGGCCTCCAGCCTCTCGATCCACCAGCCTGTCTCATGCGCCGCAAGAACCGGCGCCAGCGTCTCCGTCACCAGGGCGCGGTTGGCCACCCGCGCCGCGTTGGTGGCGAATCGCGGATCGTCCAGATGATCCGCGAGGCCGAATTCCCGGCAGAACCGGGCGAAGGTGGCATCATTGCCGACGGAGAGCACGATATGCCCGTCCGTGGTCGCGAAAACCTGATAGGGGACGATATTGGGGTGCTGGTTGCCAAGCCGCTCCGGATTCTCCCCGGTGGCCAGGTAGTTCATCGCCTGGTTCGCCAGCCAGGCGACATGGGTGTCCAGCATGCCGATATCCACATGCTGGCCGAGTCCGGTCTGCTCGCGATGCCGCAGCGCCGCCAGGATGCCGATCGTGCCATAAAGCCCGGCGAACAGGTCCGCGACCGGCACTCCCACCTTCATCGGCGCGCCATCCGGCTCGCCGGTCAGACTCATGATCCCGCCCATGGCCTGGATCAGGCTGTCATAGCCCGGGCGCTCCGCGTAAGGCCCGGTCTGCCCGAAGCCGGTAATCGAGCAGTAGATCAGGGAGGGGAACTGCCCGTGCAGTTGCGCATAGCCGAGGCCGTAGCGGCCGAGCGTGCCGACCTTGAAATTTTCCACCAGCATGTCGCAGCGCGCGATCAGGCGGCGGGCGATCTCCTGCCCCTGCGGCTTCGCGATGTCGAGCGTCAGGGACCGCTTGTTCCGGTTGGCGCCGGCAAAATAGGCGCTCTCGGCGGTTCCCGGCATGGCGGGGGGCGCGAATCCCCGCGTATCGTCTCCGCTGCCCGGCTTCTCGATCTTGATCACCTCCGCCCCGAGATCGGCCAGCATCTGCGTGCAGGTCGGCCCCGCCAGGACGCGGGTGAGATCGAATACGGTGATCCCCTTCAAGGGGCCCGTCGGGCTGTGGGGCATGCTCAGAAACTCCGGTTTTGCCGGCTGCTTACCGGAGTCGCTGCGGCGAGGTCAAAACCGGAAGCTTTCTGCCTCCATGGGCGCCTCCGGTCAGTGGGCGCGGTATTTCACCGGCTTGCAGGCGGCGAGGGCGAGATGCACCAGACGGTTCGCCATGACGGGAAGGCCGGCGCGCTCCGCTTCCTGCGCCAGGGTGATCAGGCGGTCCGAGAGGACCAGCGGGCTGAGCTGGGGCTGGGCTTCGGCATGAGTGTCGGCATCGGCGAGGTTCAGCATGGGGATTTTCCCTTCGGAAGCACGGCCCGTTTGGCCGCATCCCCATGTTCAGCCAGTTCCGTTACCAGAAGGTTAAGATTCCTGCCCGCTGCCGAAAAAATTTCCGCCTATCGCTCGTTGTCGTCGGTTTCCCGCTCGACCTCGATATCGCCCTCGATCGCATCGGCGTCATCGTCGAGATCCTCGGCATCCTCAAGGATGTCGTCATCCGCCGCGTCGTCCACCACATCCTCCTCGACATCCTCGCCGGGCGCGGCGGCAGCCTTGAGGGGCTTCTTCTGATCATCGGAGGCAGGGGCGGCGCGCTTCAGCTTCGGCGGCTCCGCCGGCTGCTCGGTGCCGCATTTCGGGCAGACGGCCGGCACCTTGCCGAGATCGAAAAAGCGCGCCCCGCAGGAGACGCAGGTATGCTTGTCGCCAAGTTCCGGCTTTGCCATGATAACCTCGCTGAATTTCGGGCGGTTCACGCCGGACCGCAAGACGAAGACGCGGTCCTGAAACCCAATCCCCGGCGAACTTCCCGTTGTGCCTTGCTGTCAGGGCGGGCGCCATGCCATTCCTCCGCGCCTATGTCAAACGATATCAGCCGTGCTAAGCGCGAATCCATGGATGCCCTGACCGCCCAACCCTTCACCGCCCGCCGCCCGGCCTCGCCCCTGGAAGGGACCATCCGGGTGCCGGGCGACAAATCGATCTCGCACCGGGCGCTGATGTTCGGCGCTCTTGCGATGGGGGAGACGCGCATCGCCGGACTTCTGGAGGGCGAGGACGTGCTGCGCACCGCCGCCGCGATGCGGGCTCTGGGGGCCGAGGTCGAGCGGGAGGGCGAGGATCGCTGGCGGGTGGCCGGGCGCGGCATCGGCGCGATCACCGCCCCGGACGACGTGATCGACATGGGCAATTCCGGCACCGCCGCCCGGCTGATCTGCGGCATACTGGCCAGCCATGACGTGTTCGCCGTGCTTACCGGCGACGCCTCGCTGCGCCGCCGCCCGATGCGCCGGGTGATCGAGCCGCTGCGCGGCACCGGTGCCCGCTTCGCCTCCCGTCCCGGCGGGACGCTGCCGCTGGCGGTCACCGGAACGGCGGAGCCGCTGCCCCTCACCTATCGCCTGCCGGTCGCTTCCGCGCAGGTGAAGTCCGCCTTGCTGCTGGCCGGGCTGAACGCGCGCGGCGTCACCGAGATCGAGGAGCCGGAGGCGACGCGCGACCATTCGGAGAACATGCTGCGGCATTTTGGCGCCCGGATCGAGATCATCCCCCAGGGCGCGGGCAGGCTGATCCGGCTCTGGGGACAGCCGGAATTGCGGGCGGCCGATATTCTGGTGCCGGGCGATCCTTCCTCGGCGGCCTTCCCCATCGTCGCCGCCCTGCTGGTGCCGGATTCGCGCGTCACCATCGAGGGGGTCGGGCTGAACCCGCTGCGGGCCGGGCTGATCGAGACGCTGCGGGAGATGGGTGCCGCCATCACCATCCGGAACATGCGGACCGAGGGTGGCGAGCCGGTGGGCGATCTTGCGGTCGCCGCCAGCGAACTCAGGGCGGTGGACGTACCGCCCGAGCGCGCCCCCTCGATGATCGACGAATATCCGATCCTCGCCGTCGCCTGCGCGCAGGCGCGGGGCACGTCCCGCCTGCGCGGCCTCGCCGAGCTGCGGGTCAAGGAGAGCGACCGGCTGGCCTCCACCGTGGCGATGCTGCGCGGCAACGGCGCCGCGGTCGAGGTCGAGGGAGACGACATGATCATCCATGGCGGCAGCTCCCGCCTGGGCGGCGGCAGGGTGGAGACGCGCATGGACCACCGGCTCGCCATGAGCGCGCTGGTCTTCGGCCTCTCCGCCGCCGAGCCGGTCTCGATCGACGACGCGCGGTTCATCGATACCAGCTTTCCCGGCTTCATCCCGTTGATGCGCGGCCTCGGCTCTGTCATGGAGCCCGCATGAACAGCAAGCTCGTCATCGCGATCGACGGGCCCGCGGCATCGGGCAAGGGCACGCTGGCCCGGCGCATCGCCTCGGCCTTCGGCCTGCCCTATCTCGACACCGGGCTGCTCTACCGCGCGGTAGCCCGGCGCATGCTGGATCGCAGCGGCACCCCCGATGATGCCGCGGCGGCGGCCGAGGATGCGCGCACGCTCAACCGGGTCGATCTCGCCCGCGCCGATCTGCGGACGCCGGAAGTCGATCAGGCGGCCAGCGCCGTGGCCTCGATCCCGGCGGTGCGCGGCGCGCTTCTCGGCTTTCAGCGTAATTTCGCCAAGATATCCGGCGCGGTGCTGGACGGGCGCGACATCGGCACCATCGTTTTCCCCTCGGCGCAGGTGAAGCTCTTCATCACCGCCTCGCTGGATGTCCGTGCCGCGCGGCGCTTCGCCGAATACCAGGCGGCGCATCGGGATGTCACGCTGGAGGCGGTGCGGGCGGAACTCGCCGCGCGGGACGAGGCGGACCGCACCCGCGCCGCCGCCCCGCTGGTGCCGGCACCCGACGCCGTCATGCTCGATACCAGCAGCCTCGACATCGATCATGCCTTCGCACAGGCCGCGGCGATCGTCAGCAAGGCGCTTGGCGAGGCCGGCTGAGGGTTTGGCGGCTTAAATTCCTGTTTGAGGAGCAAGAGTGGACGACCTGTTCGACAAGACGGCGCAGACGGAAAGCTATTCCGCCAAGGATATCGAGGTTCTGGAGGGGCTGGAGCCGGTGCGCCGCCGGCCCGGCATGTATATCGGCGGCACGGACGACGCGGCGCTGCACCATCTGGCGGCGGAGATACTCGATAACTCGATGGACGAGGCGGTGGCCGGCCATGCCACGCTGATCGAGGTCACGCTGGCACCCGGCAACACCCTCACCATCCGCGACAACGGGCGCGGCATCCCCATCGACCCGCATCCGAAATTCAAAAACAAGAGCGCGCTCGAAATCATCCTCACCACCCTGCATTCGGGCGGCAAGTTCTCGGGCAAGGCCTATGCCACCTCGGGCGGGCTGCACGGCGTCGGCAGCTCGGTGGTGAACGCGCTGTCATCGCGCATGGATGTCGAGGTGGCGCGCGAGCGCACGCTCTGGCGGCAGGGCTACGAGCGGGGCAAGCCGGTGACCAAGCTGGTGAATGCCGGAAGCGTATCGAACCGGCGCGGCACGCTGATCCGCTTCACGCCCGATCCTGAGATCTTCGGGCAGAGGCAGTTCAGCGCCGTCCGGCTGTACCGGATGTGCCGCTCGAAAGCCTATCTGTTCCGGGGCGTGCGCATCCGCTGGTCCTGCGACCCGGCGCTGCTGCCGAAGGATTCCGGCATTCCGGCCGAGGCGGATCTGCATTTTCCCGGCGGCTTGGCCGATTCCCTGGCCGAGGAGCTGGGCGCGGCGCCGAAGCTGGTCGGCGCCCCCTGGGCGGGAGAGGCCGATCTGCCGGAGGGGGCCGGCCGGCTCGAATGGGCTTGCGCCTGGCTCGATCACGGCGAGGGCTTCCTCCATACCTATTGCAACACGGTGCCGACGCCGCAGGGCGGCACCCATGAGGCCGGATTCCGGGCGGCGCTCCTGAAGGGGCTGCGCGGATTCGGCGAACAGCGCGGCAACAAGCGCGCCGGCATCATCACGGCGGAGGATGTTGCCGGCGGGCTGGCGGCGAAGATGTCGCTTTTCATCCGCGATCCGCAGTTCCAGGGCCAGACCAAGGAGAAGCTGACGAATCCGGAGGCGCAGCGGCTGACCGAGGCGGCCCTGCGCGACCATTTCGCCCATTTCCTCACCGGCGATCCGGCGGGCGCCGATAATCTGCTGGCCTATGTGATCGAGCGGGCGGAGGACCGGCTGCGCCGGCGCGAGGCGCGGGACACGCCGCGCAAATCCGCCACCCGCCGGCTGCGCCTGCCCGGCAAGCTCACCGATTGCTCGCGCGAATCGCGGGAGGATACCGAGCTGTTCCTGGTCGAGGGTGACTCGGCGGGCGGCTCGGCGAAGCAGGCGCGCAACCGCGAAACCCAGGCGGTTCTGCCGCTGCGCGGCAAGATCCTCAACGTCGCCTCGGCCTCGACCGACAAGCTGCGGCAGAACCAGGAGCTGAAGGACCTGATCGAGGCG
>DASTAF010000194.1:0-2211 GCA_035713005.1 Acetobacteraceae bacterium | reverse complement strand
CTGCCGGTGGCGGCGCGGCTGGCCAATATCGCCGGCGGGCTGGTGGTGGGAAAGGTGGGCACGGCGGTGGCGCGGCCCGCCGATCTGCTCGACGCGCTGAAACCCGCGACCGGCGCGCTGCGCAAGGTGGTGACGGGGCCGGCGGCGGCCGAGGCGGCGGAGCGCTGGCGGCAGCGCGGCTGGCGGGTGGGCTTCACCAATGGCTGCTTCGATATCCTGCATCCGGGCCATGTGCACCTGCTCGAACAGGCGCGGGCCAATTGCGACCGGCTGATCGTCGGCATGAATTCGGACGCCTCGGTGCGGCGGCTGAAGGGAGCGACGCGCCCGGTCCATCAGGAAGCCTCGCGCGCCGCCGTGCTGGCCTCGCTGGCGAGCGTCGATCTGGTGGTGGTGTTCGAGGAGGATACGCCGCTCGATCTGCTGGAGGCGATCCGGCCCGATCTGCTGGTGAAGGGCGCGGATTACACGCGGGAGACGGTGGTGGGCGCGCGGGAGGTGGAATCCTGGGGCGGCCGGGTGATGCTGGCGGAACTCCTGCCCGGACATTCCACGACCGCGACGGTGATGCGGCTGAGGGGCTGATCCATGCCGGCAATCAGGGAAAACGGCTATGCCCAGCCGGTGGGCGAGCCGGTCGCCGGATGGGCGCCGCGCCCCTACCCGCCGCGCACGGCGATGCAGGGCCGGTTCTGCCGGGTCGAGCCGATCGATCCGGCGCGCCATGCCGAAGAGCTGTTCGAGGCCTATCATCTGGCGCCGGACGGCCGGGACTGGACCTATCTGCCATCCGAGGAGCTTCCAGCCGATCTCCCTTGGTTCCGTGACCAGCTCATGAAATACGCGGCGAGCAATGACCCGCTGCACTTCGCGGTGATCGACGCCGGCACCGGAAAGGCGGTGGGCACCTGCGCCTATCTGCGGATCGCGCCGGATCATGGGGTGATCGAGATCGGCCATATCGCCTGGTCGCCGCTGCTGCAGCGCCGCCCCGCGAGCACCGAGGCGATGTTCCTGATGATGCGGCGCGCTTTCGACGAACTGGGCTATCGCCGCTACGAGTGGAAATGCGACAGCCTCAACGCGCCTTCGCGCAGGGCGGCGGAACGCTACGGCTTCACCTTCGAGGGCGTCTTCCGGCAGGCGCTGGTCACCAAGGGCCGCAACCGCGACACCGCCTGGTTCTCCATCATCGGTTGCGAGTGGCCGGAGATCCGCCGCGCCTTCGAGGCATGGCTGGCGCCGGAGAATTTCGGCGCGGATGGCCGGCAGCGGCGCGGCCTTGCGGAAATCCGGCTGGCCGGACATGGTTGAACGATGAAGATTTTCCCCTGGCCTTTTGCCCTCATGCTTGCCCTGGCGGCGGGGCAGGTGCGCGCCGCGGCGCCGCTCTCGCCGGCCGTTCAGGACTATGGCGCGCAGATGTTCCAGTCCGTCACGCAGCAGATCGCCGCCGACGCGGCGCGCAACCAGGGGCTGATCCGCCGCTATTTCGGCGCGAAGGGGGCCACCGCCGAAGTGGAGTTCGTGGTGCTCCGCTCCGGCCAGGTCGCCTATGACCGGATCATGCGCTCCAGCGGCAACAGGGCCTTCGACGCCGATGTGCTGTCCTGGACCGGGACGATGATCCTGCCGCCGTTTCCGCCCTCGATCCCGGACAAGCACCTAGCCTTCGTGGTGCCGTATTTCTTCCGGGGCGGCTGATGCTGCTTTCCGGGCTGCGCCGCGGTCAGGCCGGGGCGGCCGGTTTCTCCCAGACGCGTGGCAGCGCCGCGACATGCAGCGTCAGGCTGCAGGCGCCTGCCTCGATCCGCAATTCCCCGGCGCCATCGGTCCAGCGGGCCGCATCGTAGGCGGCGCGGGGATAGAATCCGCCCGCGATCAGCCGGTCCAGGGGCATTTCCTCCCCCCCGACCGCCACGGCGGACAAGGCGATGCCGAGAGGACGCTCATCGGCTGAATCGGCCTCGAACTCGGCGGGGATGAACCGGGCGGAGCGGATGATGGCGCGGCCGCCATGACGGCCGGGAAGGGCGAAGCGCGGCCTCGCCGCCGGGCCGGGAAGGCGGAGCATCGGCTTGCCCTCGATCAGCAGGGAGATGCCGGTCAGGGTCCGGGGGCGGAAGCCGAGGGCGCGCACGCGGTCCAGCAGCCGGGCGCGGGCGGCGCGAAGGACCGGGCCTCCGGCGCAGAGCGGCGCGAAGGCGTGCT
>DASTAF010000193.1:0-2083 GCA_035713005.1 Acetobacteraceae bacterium | reverse complement strand
TGCTCGGCGAGCGGGCCGGGCGCGGGATGCAGCATCAGGCGGCGCTCGTCCGGCGTGTGGCTGACGCCGAACAGCCGCTCGGCGGCGGCGAGATCAGCCTCGGTCAGCGGCGGGTTTCCGGCCAGATCGTCCACGAAGGGCTCCTGCATGCTTGCCGCTCAACCATACATTGAAGCGCGCGGCGGACAAAGGCCGTTTCCCGGCGGCATCAACCGATGCTGATCAGGATGACCGCGGCGGCGGCGGCGAGCAGGCCTGCGGCCTGAGTCCGGTTCAGGCGTTCGCCAAGAACCATCCGCGCCAGCAGGATGGTGGCGGCGGGATAGAGCGAGCTGATGACGGCAACGACCGCCAGATAGCCCCGCCCGCTCGCGGCGAGGAAGAGCAAGGCGGCGGCGCCCGCCAGCAGCCCCGCCGCCACGCAGGAAGGGGCGGAGGACCGGACCGATGACCGCCAGCCCGGCTGGCCGCGGATGCCCTGCCAGGCGAAGGGAATGACGACGAGATTCGCCACCGCCTGACCCGGCACGAGCGGCCAGGCGCCGGCCGCGGTGCCGGCCCGGTCCAGGGCGACGAACAGCAGCGCGAATCCGAATCCGGCGATCAGCCCGTAAAACACGCCCTGGTCGCGTCCGTTCGCCTCGTCGCGCTGCCAGGATACGAGGCCGATGGCGGGAATGGCGGCGGCGATGCCGGCCAAAGCGGGCGCGGACAGCTTCTGGCCGAGGAATATCCCGGCGACGACCGGAACGATCGCGGCGACCACCGCCGACAAGGGGGCGACGACGCTCATGCGGCCGATCGCCAGCCCGCGATAGAGCATCGCCGTGCCGATGCCGCTGCCTATGCCGGAGGCGGCGCCCCAGGCCAGGCTGGCGATGCCGGGCGGCGCGCCCCGGAACCAGGCGAGGGCGAGAAGTGCCGCGACCAACCCGAAGGGCTGGACCAGCATGAGGACCACGCCCTCATTGCCGCGCCGGCTCGCCAGGCCGGCAAGGAAATCGGAGCCGCCATAGCTCAATGCCGAGAGGAGCGCGAGGATGATCGCCAATTCAGGTCTTCGTTGCGGATTTCCAGGCCCTATAGCCAGGCTTCGCGCTGGCGGAAAGCGGTTCAGGGCGTTACGACCCGCGGCAGGCCGGAACCAGCCGCCACGTGGATGACATAGGGATCGGGCGAGAGGGCCGGCGCGGGCGGCGCCGCGCCGCCATGCCAGGCCGCCAGCACGAGGCGCTCATAGGGCAGGCCGAGCGCCGCCGTCTCCGAATGATAGGCGGCGATGGCGGCGTTCCACGACCCGAGCCTCGCGTGCAGCCGGTTCAGGAATCCGGCGGCATATTCCGCGTTGGCGCGCGGATCGAAGGCTTCGGCAAGGCTGCCGAAGGCGCCGGGATGATCCTCCAGATCGACCTGGAAGCAGCCGACATCGATGGACCGCGCCCCCGAGGCGCGGGCGAGGCGGGTGAAGCCTGCCGCCGCCGCCGCATCCGGGAAGCGGTAGCCCCGGCCATCGACATCGACGCTGTAGGGCCAGGGGGCGCGCCTGCCGGTGGCCGGATCGGTCCAGCCGCTCTCCACCATGCCGATGGCGAGCAGCATTCCGGAGGGCAGCCCGGCTCGGGCGCCCGCCGCCGCCGCCGCGCCCGCACAGCCCCCCTGGTCCGCCAGCGCCGCCGGGGCGAGGGCGAGCCACGCCAGCGCGCATGCCAGCCGCAATTTCATCAGGCGCGGAGTCTAGCAGCGGGATATTGAGGCGCGGTTAACGCCGGGGGTTCAGCCCCGCTTCAGCGCCTCGGCGAAGCAGGCGGCCTTGGCGGCGACATCCTCCGCCGTGTCGCCCGGCTTGTAGATGGCGGAGCCGATGCCGAAACCTCTCGCCCCCGCCTCCCGCCAGGGCGCCATCGAATCGGGGGTTATGCCGCCCACCGGCAGCACCGGCATGGCGGGCGGCAGCACCGCGCGCATCGCCTTCAGCATCGCCGGGCTGGCTCCCTCGGCGGGAAACAGCTTCAGCGCGTCCGTCCCCGCCGCGATCAGCGAGAAAGCCTCCGCCGGGGTGAAGAAGCCGGGCGCGGTCTGCATC
>DASTAF010000192.1:0-2653 GCA_035713005.1 Acetobacteraceae bacterium | reverse complement strand
CGGTCCGGCATCACCCGCTCCAGCCATTCGGTGAACAATTCCCGCAGCTCGTGCGGCAGGCGCAGCAGCACCGCCCCGGCATTGGAGGCGCCCGCCTTCGCCGCGGCGGCGATGATCGCCTCCAGCTCGGCATCGTTGAGGCCGGGGATCATCGGCGCCGCCAGCACGCCCACCGGAACCCCCGCCGCCTTCAGCCCGGCAATCGCCTCCAGCCGCCGCGCCGGAGAGGAGGCGCGCGGCTCCATCGCCCGCGCCAGCCGTGGATCGAGCGTCGTGACCGAGACATGCACCCGCGCCAGATCGCGCGCCGCCATCCGGGCCAGGATGTCGGTATCCCGCAGCACGCCCGCCGATTTGGTGACGATGCTGACCGGATGGCCGAACTGCTCCAGCACCTCCAGCACCCCGCGCGTCAGCCTCAGCTTCCGCTCGACCGGCTGGTACGGATCGGTGTTCGAGCCGAGCACGATCGGCTTCGGCTGGTAGCCCTTGCGGGAAAGCTCGCGGGCGAGCAGCGCCGCCGCCTCCGGCTTGAAGATCAGCTTGGTCTCGAAATCCAGCCCCGGCGAGAAGCCGAGATAGGCATGGGTGGGGCGGGCGTAGCAGTAGATGCAGCCATGCTCGCAGCCCCGGTACGGGTTCAGCCCGCGGTCGAAGCCGAGATCGGGGCTGTCGTTCCAGCTGATGACGCTGCGGCTGGCATCGCGGATCAGCACCGTCTCCGGCGCCGGCGCCTCCTCGGCGCCGGTCTCCCAGCCATCGTCGAAGGCCTCGCGCGATTCATGCTCGAAGCGGTTGGGCGGGTCCTGCATGGTGCCGCGCCCGCTGGACGGGCGCCGGCTCAGGCCGATCGGCGTGGTGATCATGTTCATGGCGATGTTCTTGCTCCGTTCCCAGCGCATCTGGCCCGGAAGCGCGCGCCATGTCAAGAACAAATTGGGAACAGAAACCGGGGCGACTCTAGGCCGCGACCGGCACCGGGCGGCGCAGGAAGATCCGGCGCAGCCTGGCGATCAGCGCCCCCACCCGCCGGCGCGCCAGGATCAGCAGCACGGCGACGAACACGATGCCGGCGCTGCCGGCGCTGACCAGCAGCTCCTCCGGCAGGGAATGCGCCGCGCCGAGCCGCCCCACCGCCGCATGGGCGGCGAGCCGCGCCGCGACCAGCGCCAAAATGGGCACCAGGAACAGGCGCAGCAGCGGCCAGGCCGAGCGGCCGATGCCGAGGGAAAGCGCCGGCAGCAGCAGCAGCGCCGCCAGGGCGCCGCGCAGGGCCAGCGCCCAGGCGAGCGGCACCAGCCCGAAGGGCGAGACGAACCAGGCCGCCAGCGCGATGGTGAGGGCGTTGATCCCGGCGAAGAGCGAGACCAGCACCGGGCGGCGCAGCGCCGTCAGCATCGGGTTGACGAAGGCATAGAGCGCGGTGGCGGGGATGATCAGCGTCATCACCGAGAACACCGGCACCGCCGCCGCCCAGCGGGCGCCGAACATCAGCAGCACGATCGGGCGCGCCGCCGCCCCGGCCATGGCGGCGACGCCGAGGGAGAGCATCGCCAGCGCGTCGCACAGGTCGCGCGCCACGGCGTAGCGGCGCTCGGGATCGTCCCGCACCGAGACGAATACCGGCAGGAACACCTTGCTGATCGGGAAGATCGAGAGTTCCTGCAGCACCTCGGTCAGCCGCTGCGCGATCCTGAACCGCCCGACATAGACCACCGGCAGCCGCAGCCCGACCAGCATGACATAGCCGCTGACCGCGATGTAATCGACGAAGGCGGCGCCCATCATCGGCAGGTTGAACCGGATGGACCGGGCGAGCACCGGCAGGCGCGGCGGCAAGGGCGGATGCCAGCGCGCGATGAGCGAGACCGCCGCCGCGTAGAAGCCGATTCCCACCATGCGCTGGGTGATCAGCGCCAGCATGCCGTGCCCGGCATGGACCAGCGCCAGCGCGGCGGCGCCGCCGGTGACGGTGCTGCCCAGCGACATCAGGCTGAGCGCGCGGTAGCGGAAATTCTGCGCCAGCCGGGCCGAGGGAACGATGAGGAAGCATCCGATCAGGATATTCACCGCCAGGGCCCGGATGACCCATTCCAGCCGGTGGGCCCCGTAGGCAGCGGCAAGCGCGGGAGCGATGGCGGCAAGCAGGCCCGCGAAGGCGAGGGAGAGCAGGAACTGGCCCCAGAAGGCGCCGGCTTCCACCACCCGGTCTCCGGGCGAGGCGATCACCTGCTCGCCGGAGCCGCCGGAGGCGATCATCCGCGCCAGTTCCGAGATCGCCGAGCCGATGGCGACCAGCCCGACATCCGCCGCCGAGACATGCCGCAGCAGGATGACCAGCACCGCGAATCCGATGCTGCGCTCGGCGATGACGGTGACCAGGTTCCAGGCGGCGCCCCGCGCGGCGCCGTGCGCGAGGCTTGTCGGGGGGCTGGATGACTCCACGGCGGCAACATAAACAATCGTTTATGATTAGCCAAATCGGCATCGGCGCCGATGCCACTTTACGTGGCGCCGCACTCCGCCTAAAAGCCTCTCCACAAACGCCGTGTACCCCGGCGGAGGGGTGGCCGAGTGGCTGAAGGCGGCGGTTTGCTAAACCGTTGTACGGTGTAAAGCCGTACCGTGAGTTCGAATCTCATCCCCTCCGCCA
>DASTAF010000191.1:0-2164 GCA_035713005.1 Acetobacteraceae bacterium | reverse complement strand
TTCCTCAGGCTGATCGCCGCCCATTCGCACAAGGCCGCCCATTCATGAACCACCGAGAGCGAGCGCGCGGGCATAGACCAGCCTGCGCGGCACCCGGCGCTCCAGGCTGACGGCGGCCACTGCGTCCTTCAGGCTCATCGTCGCCATCCTCGCCCGCAGCGCCGCGTCCAGCGCCTGATCAAATTCCTCGCCTTCAAGGATTTCGTCCGGCGCCGGGCCGATGACCAGCGTGATCTCGCCGCGCGGTAAATTCTCCTCGTAATGGACAGCGAGAGCCTGCAATCCGCCCCGCCGCACCTCCTCGAAGCGCTTGGTGAGTTCCCGGCAGACTGCGGCCGGACGCTCCCCCAGTACATGGGCGCAATCGGCCAGGCAGACGGCCAGCCGGTGCGGGGCTTCATAGAAAATTAACGTCGCGCGCAGCCCTGCCGCTTCCGCTGCCCGAAGCTTCGCCAGCGCCGCCCGCCTTCCCGCCTGCTTCGGCGGCAGGAATCCCTGGAACAGGAACGGATGCGGCGGCAGGCCGGAAAGCGCCAGCGCCAGCAGCGCCGCGTTCGGCCCCGGAATGCCGGAAACGGAAAGCCCAGCCTCGATGGCGGCGCGTACCAGCCGGTATCCCGGATCGGAGACCAGCGGGGTTCCGGCATCGCTGATCAGGGCGAAGGAGCGCCCTTCCCGCATCGCCGCGATCAGGCCGGGGATGCGCGCCTGCTCATTATGCTCATGAAGAGCATAAAGCTCCGCCCGGATGCCATGGGCGCGGAGCAAGGTCTGGCTGGTCCTGGTATCCTCGCAAAGCACCGCGTCCGCCTCCCGCAAGGCGGCGGCGGCACGGGGCGACATATCTTGCAGGTTGCCGATCGGCGTGGAAACCAGCACAAGAGCATGGCGAGGCTCCGGCACGGGTGCCGTCACTTCGAGAGGAGGCAGGCTTGGTACGTCGTTCATGGATATCCTGGGGTATGATGCTTGCTTCCGCCCTGGCACTGACATCCTGCGCCGGCGAGGAGCTGGAACAGCCTAGCACCGCCGCCGGTTTCGGCAACGCGCCCCCGGCCGTATCCGCGCCCGGGCGAACAAGCGGGCCGGTGGCGCTGCTGCTGCCGCTTTCCGGGCCGGGACCGCTGGCCGCCGCCGCGCAGGCGATGGAGAATGCCGCCAAGCTTGCCTTCTCCGCCCCCGGCTCGCCGCCGCTCGACGTGCGGGACACGGGCGGCACGCCGCAGGGCGCCGCCGCCGCCGCCAGCGCCGCCATTGCCGCGGGCGACGGGCTGATCCTCGGCCCGCTTACGGTGGGCGAGACCTCCGCCGTCGCCCCCGTCGCCGCCAAGGCGCAGGTTAATGTTCTCGCCTTCACCAATGACGGCGCGCTGGCCGCGCCCGGCCTGTGGCCGCTCGGCATCAGTCCCGGCGAGCAGGTGCGCCGGGTGGCGAGCTATGCCGCCGATCAGGGCCGCACCAAGCCCGCCGCCCTGCTGCCGAGCAGCCCGTTCGGCACGCTCATGGGCAATGCGCTGACCGCCGAGGCGGCCAGGCTGGGCGAGCCGCCGCCGGATATCTCCTATTACGGCCAGTCCTTCGGCGGGCTGAACCAGACGGTGCGCAGCCTCACCCGGTTCAACAGCCGGGGCGCCAGCATCGAGGCGAAGATCCGCGCCGCCCGCGCCGAGGACACCCAGGCCGGGCGGCTCAAGGCGGCGAAGCTGAGCCGCCAGCCCATCCCGCCGCCCCCCTTCGATTCGCTGCTGATCGGCGCGACCGGCGAGCATCTCGCCGAGATCGGCACGCTGCTGCCCTATTACGAGGCGGGGCCGCCGCAGGTTCTGCTCATGGGGCCGATGCTCTGGGCGCAGGATGCCAAGGGCATGGCGGCGCATGACACGCTGCGCGGCGCCATCTATGCGGCGCCCGACCCGCAGGCGCGCCTCGCTTTCGTGCAGCGCTATCAGACCGCCTATGGCGCTCCGCCGCCGAGTGTCGCGGATGTGGCTTTCGACGCGGCGGCCATCGCCGTGCTGACCTCGCGCGAGGGCGGCTATACCACGCCGGTGCTGACCAATCCGGCCGGCTTCACCGGCACGGACGGGCTGCTGCAACTGCAGCCGAACGGCAAGGTCCGGCGCGGGCTGGCGGTGTTCAGGGTCGAGCCGGGCGGGCCGCAGAT
>DASTAF010000190.1:0-4425 GCA_035713005.1 Acetobacteraceae bacterium | reverse complement strand
ACAACATGTGACGCATGAGAAATTATGTTTTATACTTTAAGTTGTAAGCAGTAGAGTAGACAACTGCTGTCGGCAGGCATTATTCACAGGATGAAAGCTTAGGCAACCTGCACAGCATGCAAATATTGCGGTTGTAATTGGGTGATGAAGCTGGAGGCTGTTTTGGTTGCCGAAACCCACGCGCGGCCAACCTCGTCACCGATAACAAATCCCGCTTGCCCACCCCCCGGTGGTTATGTTCTACTTCTGTTCGTGACGCAGACCGCTTCTCCCGCTTCCGCAATGTCCGACCGTCTCGCCCTCATCATCGAGGGTCTGTGCGGGGCGGTCGCGCGGCGCGTCGGCCCAAGAATCGGTTTCGGCGGCATCGCCGGCCCCCTGATCATCCTGATCTGGTCGCGGCTGCGCCGGATCGCCACCCGCTTCACCCGCGCCGCAACCTCATCCCCGACACCATTCCGCCCGCAGGCCATCATCACGGCGAAGCGCCCGCCAAGGCCGCGCCAGCCCCGCCCGCATCTGCTGCCGCGCCGCAAGGCATGGCTGCTGCGCCTCGTGCCCGAAACCAGCGCCGGCGCCTCCCAGCTTCGCCATTTCCTCGCCGATCCGGAAATAGCCGGGCTTCTCGCCACCGCGCCGCAGCTTCACCGCGCCCTCCGCCCGCTCTGCCACATGCTGGGCATCCGCGCGGCGGGCATCCGTCTCATGCCGGCCACGCCGCAAGCAGCGGCAGCGCCAGCCCCATGTCTTCCCCGCGTGTCGCCGCCCTCGGCGGCGCTCACCCCGCCGCTTCCAGCGAGGCTTCGGCTTCCAGCCATTCCTCCTCCGCCGCCGCCATGTCGCGAGCGATGGCGGCCAGGCGCTGGTTGAGCGCCGCGATCTCCTCCGGAGTGGCGCGGGCGTAGAACTTCGCGTCGCCCAGCCTCGCCTCGATCTGCTTCCGTTCCGCCCCGAGTGCCGACATGCGCTGCTCCGCCGCCCGCGCCGCCCGGCGCAGCGGCGCCAGCGCCTCGCGCGCCTCGGCCCGCTGCCGGCGATCCTCCTTCGGCGCGGCTTTGGCGGCGGGCCTCTGCGCCCTGCCCGCCCCCCGGCCCGGGCTGGTGACGAGCTGGCGATAGGCGTCGAGATCGTCCTCGAAAGCCTCCACCCGGCCATCCGCGACCACCAGCAGCCGCTCCGCCACCAGATCGATCAGATGCGGATCGTGCGAGATCAGCACCACCGCGCCGGGATATTCCTCCAGCGCCTTCACCAGCGCCTCGCGGGCGTCGATATCGAGATGGTTGGTCGGCTCGTCCAGGATCAGCACGTGCGGCGCGTCGCGCGTCGCCAGCGCCAGCAGCAGCCGCGCCTTCTCCCCGCCCGAAAGCGACCCGACCCTGGTGCCGATCCGGTCCTGGTCCAAGCCGAACCGCGCCCCCTGGGCGCGAAGCTGGGTGACGCTGGCTTTCGGCAGGGCGCGGGCCAGATGGTCGAGCGGCGTGTCCCCGAGCACCAGATCGTCCTCCTGGTGCTGGGCGAAATAGCCCACCACCAGCCCGCGGGTGCGGAACACCCTGCCCGAGAGCGGTTCCAGCCGCCCCGCCAGCGCCTTCGCCAGCGTCGATTTGCCGTTGCCGTTCGAGCCGAGCAGGGCGATCCGATCATCCATGTCCAGCCGCAGCGAGATGCCGCGCAGCACCGCCCTGCCGTCATAGCCGAGCGAGACGCCATCCATGGTCAGCAGCGGCGGCGAGAGTTCGGCGGGCGGCGGGAAGCTGAACCGGGTGGGCGCGTCCTCGACGATGGCGTCGATCACCGGCAGGCGGGCCAGCGCCTTGAGGCGGGACTGCGCCTGCCGCGCCTTGGTCGCCTTGGCGCGGAAGCGGTCCACGAAAGCCTGGATGCGCGCCCGCTCCTCGCCCAGCCGGGCGGCCATCCGGTTCTGCTGCTCGGCGCGCTCGGTGCGCAGGCGCAGGAACTCGGCGAAGCCGCCGGGGCTGAGGGTGAGCGTGCCCTTGTCCAGATGGGCGATGGCGTCCACCGCCCGGTCCAGCAACTGCCGGTCATGCGAGACCAGCAGCACCGCCCCCTCGAATTTCGCCAGATAGGTCTCCAGCCACAGCGTCGCTTCGAGGTCGAGATGGTTGGTCGGCTCGTCCAGCAGCAGCAGGTCGGGCCGGGCGAACAGCGCCGCCGCCAGCGCCACCCGCATTCGCCAGCCGCCGGAGAAGGAGCTCATCGGGCGGTCCTGGGCATCCTCACCGAAGCCCAGCCCCGCCAGGATGGCGGCGGCGCGGGCGGGGGCGGAATCGGCGCCGATCGCCCGCAGCCGCTCGTGGATTTCGGCCAGCCGCATCGGATCGGCGCGCTCCGCCTCCGCGAGCAGGGTCCGCCGTTCCGCGTCCGCCTCCAGCACCACCTCGTGCGGGGTGATGGAGCCGCCCGGCGCCTCCTGCGCCACCCGGCCCAGCCGCGCCCGCGCGGCGAGGGCGATCCTGCCGCCATCGGGGGTGAAATCCCCGGCGATCAGCTTCAGCAGGGTGGATTTGCCGGCGCCGTTGCGGCCCAGCAGGCCGATCTTGCGGCCGGGATCGATGGTCAGGCCCGCATGGTCGAGCAAGGGCCGCCCGGCGAGGCTGAAGGACAGGTCTTCGATGCGCAGCAGGCTCACGGGATGGGTTCAATCGTCTGAATTTCGAAGGAATGGCTGGGGCGGGAGGATTCGAACCTCCGCATGGTGGAATCAAAATCCACTGCCTTACCGCTTGGCTACGCCCCAATCGCCGTCTGCTCATATTTCCATTGGCAAGGGTTCGGCAAGCCCCGGCCGCGAGACAGTTTTAGAAGCAGGACGGATTTTCAGGAAGCGCGATCTGCTATAGGGTCCGCCGCGCCGATAGGGAGACACCAACATGGACTTGATCGCCGCCCGCCTGAACCGCATCAGCCCGAGCCAGACCATCGCCATTTCCACCAAGGCGCGGGCGCTGAAGGCCGCCGGGCGCGACATCATCAGCCTTTCCGCCGGCGAGCCGGATTTCGACACCCCCGCCCATATCAAGCAGGCGGCCATCGCCGCCATCGAGGCGGGGGAGACGAAATATACCGATGTCGCCGGCACGCCCGCGCTGCGGAAGGCCATCGCCGCCAAGTTCAAGCGCGATTCCGGCATCGACTACAAACCGGAGGAGATCATCGTCTCCACCGGCGGCAAGCAGGTGATCTTCAACGCCATGCTGGCGACCATCGAGGCGGGAGACGAGGCGATCATCCCCACCCCCTGCTGGGTGAGCTATCCCGACATCGTGCAATTGGCTGAAGGAACACCGGTCTTCGTCCCCTGCGGGCAGAATAACGGCTTCAAGATGCGGGCCGAGGAGCTGGAGGCGGCGATCACCCCGCGCACCAAATGGCTGATGCTCAACAGCCCCTCCAATCCGACCGGCGCCGCCTATTCGGCGGAGGACCTCCGCCCGATCTGCGACGTGCTGCTGAAGCACCCTGATATCTGGGTGTTCACCGACGATATCTACGAGAAGCTGGTCTATGACGGGTTCAAGCCCGCCACCATCGTCGAGGTTGAGCCGCGCCTCAAGGACCGCACGGTGACGATGAACGGCTGCTCGAAGGCCTATGCGATGACCGGCTGGCGCATCGGCTTCTGCGGCGCGCCGGTTCAGCTGATCAAGGCGATGGACAAGCTGCAGAGCCAGTCCACCTCCAACACCTCGTCGATCGGCCAGGCCGCCGCGGTGGCGGCGCTGAACGGGCCGCAGGACGAGATCGCCGCCATGCGCGAGATCTACCGGGAGCGGCGCGACCTGGTGGTGAGGATGCTGAACGAGGCGCCGGGCCTCACCTGCACCAAGCCGGAGGGCGCTTTCTACGTCTTCCCCTCGATCCATGGCTGCATCGGCAAGACCTCGGCGGGCGGGACGCATATCGCAGATGACGAGGCTTTCGTCACCGCCCTGCTGGACGAGGAAGGGGTGGCGGCGGTCCATGGCACCGCCTTCGTCTATCCGGGCTACTTCCGGGTCAGCTATGCGACCGACACGGCATCGCTGAAGGAAGCCTGCACCCGCATCCAGCGCTTCTGCCAGGGCATGCGCTGAGACCAGGACATGCGCTGAAAGCGGCTGCGCTGAACGGGAAAGGCCGGGGTTTTCCGGCCTTTCTGGTTACTCGACTTCTTCCTCGGTTTTAGGGTCGCTGTCGGCATCGGGCTTGGGCAGGGCGGGCGGCGAGGCCTCGGTGATGTCGAAGGCGAGCTGGCTGTCCTTCAGCGTCACCCGCACCGCCCCGCCTCTGCTGAGCCTGCCGAACAAAAGCTCCTCCGCCAGCGGCTTCTTGATCAGCTCCTGGATCACCCGGGCCAACGGCCTCGCGCCATAGAGCGGGTCGTAGCCGCGCTCGGCCAGGAACTCCTTCGCCGCCGAGGAC
>DASTAF010000189.1:0-6292 GCA_035713005.1 Acetobacteraceae bacterium | reverse complement strand
CCCTGTCCTTCGCGAACAAGGCCTGCTCTTCACCGGCATCGACGTGATCGGCGAATACCTCACCGAGATCAACGTTACCTCGCCGACCGGCATCCAGCAGATCGCGCGCTTCACCGGCATCCATCTGGAGCAGGCGATCTGGGACCGGATCGAGGCGAGGCATGCGCAAGGCTAGCGCCCTGGCGGTGCTGGCGGCGCCCTTCCTGGCCGCCGCCGTGCCGCTGCTGCGCCCCTGGCCGCCGGGGGCGATCATGCGGGAGGTCTCGGCGCCCCTGCCGCGGGGCGGCGCCTTCACGGTGGTGGCGAGCCGCGAGCCGCGCGGAAGCCGGTTCCAGTATTATCTCTCGATCTATGCGGCCTGGCCCGGCGCGGCCTGGCACCGGGTGTTCCTGGCTCCGGATGGCTCAAGGCCGGTGATACCTCGCGTCACCCAAGGGCACGGCACCACGCGATTTTTCCCGGATCAGACGCTGACCCTGCTCGGCACGGTGCCGATGAAGCCTGGCGCGGCAGCCCTCGCGGTGGCGGAGATGCACAATGCCGGGGCCGACTGCGGCGAGGGCACGGTGATGCTGCTCGGCCAGAAGAGCGGGAGGCGCTTCGGCCTGGTGCTGACCCTCTCCAACCCCTGTGCCCTGAGCGCGAGGATCGAGGGCGATCATATCCAGCTTTCCGGCCCCTATTACGCGAAGAGCGCGCCGCTCTATAAGCCGACAATTGCTCATGCCCGAGCGATATTGCGCTACCGGCACGGGCGTTTCACTGAAACGCCGGATTATTTCAAGCTGGCTTCGCCGCAATAGGCGCAGGAAAAAGCGATCCGGAAGTTCCGGATCGCTCGCTCTGGCTGATATCGCTACGGACTAACCCAGCTTATTTTTTCGTCTGGGTGGATTTCTGATGCGCCTCGGTCGAATGCTTGTGAGCCGTCTCGGAATGACCGTGAGCCTTTTGCGAGTGTTCCTGAGCGGTCTTGTGATCGCCCTTGCCGTGATGCTCGGCGGCGGTGTGATGGGCTTTCGCCGCTTCTTCATGTGATTTCGCGGCATTCTTGTGACTGGTTTCGGCCATGGTGGTTCCCCTTGATTGTTGATGTTTTCGTGCCTCACGCACGACAGGCTCTGGTGCGGCAGCGCGCCAGATGTTCACAAACGGAATGCCACGGGATTCTGCGCCTACGGCATTGCTCGTACTATACAACTAAGAGAACAAGCCTGGAAAACAAGCGCGTTTCGCTTACGGAATTGTTACTATTATTTCGCCTTTTCAGAAAAGCAGCGGCAGATGATTTTCCGGCTTTCACCCTTCTCCCTGGGGCCGCTCGAACGCGTCCTTGCCGTCGAAGCGCTGCAGCTTCTCCACATGCATCCAGGAATGGCGGGCGCCGATCTGCTTGACCAGATCGGAAATCCCCTGCGGCCCATTGCCGGCGGCGGGTTCCTTCAGCATGAACCGGCAGTCGAAATGATCAACCAGGAAGGTCTGCCCGCCGGTCGAGGGCCATACCTGAACCCCGCGGTTGGAGATGGAATCGAGCCGCAGCGCGCTCCCCCCGGCGATCTCCTTGAGCGACCGGCCGAGCTCCTCGGCGGAAAGCCCGGATTCGATGAAGATATCCACGCCCAGCAGCTCGCGGGTTTTCGGCTCGGTATGGGCGGTCAGATCAGGCCAGGCGGCGAGGGCGAGCGGGCGATAGGCGCGCGAGGGCAGATTGCTCGACCGGCCGAGATTGCCGATAAGCTGCGCGACGAATTTCTCCGTCCCCACCCCGTGGCCGCGCGGCGAGAGGTCGCCGGTCAGGTTTTCGCCCTCCGCCAGGGTGATGAACAGCGCCTGCTCGATCGTCGCCGCGACATCGAAAGCGCCGATATGGCGCAGCATCATCAGCCCCGCCGAAAGCAGCGCGGTCGGGTTGGCCAGCCCCAATCCTGCAATCTGCGGCGCCGAGCCATGCACCGCCTCGAAGATCGCCGCATGATCGCCGAGATTGGCCGATGGCGCGATCCCCAGCCCGCCCACCAGCCCGGCGGCGAGATCAGAGATGATGTCGCCATTCATGTTGGAGGTAACGATGACATCGAACTGCTCGGGCGCGATCACCAGTTGATGGGCACAGTTGTCGATGATGATGTGGTCGCGCGCGATGCCCTCATATTCCGGACCGACCTGCTCGAACACCCGCTTCATCATGCCCTCGGTCAGCTTCATGATGTTCGCCTTGGTGGCGCAGGTGACTTTCTTGCGGTCCTCGGCGATGGCGAGGGCGAAGGCGGCGCGGATGATGCGCTCGCAGCCCGGCCGCGTCATCAGCTTCAGGCACTGCGCCACATCCGGCGTCTGCATGTGCTCGATCCCGGCATAAACATCCTCGACGTTCTCGCGCACGATCACCATGTCGATGCCGCGCCCGGTGAACGGGGTCCTGATGCCGGGCAGCTCCCGCACCGGGCGGATATTGGCGTAAAGCTCGAAATGCTTGCGCAAGGTCACGTTGGCGGATTTCTCGCCATAGCCCACCGGTGTCTCCAGCGGCCCCTTCAGGGCCAGCCCGTTGCGGGCGATGGAGTCCAGCGTCTCGCGCGGCGCGCCCGAGGCGATGCCCTTCCTGAACACTGCCGCCCCGGCCTCCGCCATCTCCCATTCGATCGGCGCTCCCGCCGCCTCGAAAACCTGCCGCGTCGCCTCGAACACCTCGGGACCAATGCCATCGCCGGGAATCGCGGTGACGCGGGTTTTCGTTGCCGGGTTCTGGGTCTGGCTCATCGCGATGTCCTTTAAAGATTTGGCAAAAGAATGGTCGCCGCCGCCTGCGCCGCGATGCCTTCGCCGCGCCCGGTGAAGCCGAGCCGCTCGGTGGTCGTCGCCTTGACCGATACCCGGTCGATGCCGATTTCCATCAGCTCCGCAAGCCGCGCCCGCATCGCCGGCGCGTGGGGCGTGATCTTGGGCCGCTCGCAGATGATGGTGAGGTCGGCATTGGCGATGATCCCGCCCTTCGACCGCACCAGCCCGGCGGCATGGCGCAGGAAGCGGGCGGAATCGGCATCCTTCCAGGCCGCCTGGGAAGGCGGAAAGTGCCGGCCGATATCCCCTTCCGCCATCGCGCCGTAGATCGCGTCGCAAAGCGCATGGATGCCGACATCGGCATCCGAATGCCCGGCCAGCCCCAGCTCGTGCGGCACCTCGATGCCGCAGAGGATCAGCCTGCGGTCCGGCGCCATGGCGTGAACGTCGAACCCGGTGCCGATGCGCGGCTGCAGGGTGCCGCCGATGATGCGTTCAAGGCGCACGAGATCCTCCGTGACCGTCAGCTTGATGTTGTCCTCCGAGCCCGGCACCAGGGCAACCTCGTGGCCCGCCTGTTCGAGCAGGCTGGCATCGTCGGTCGCCAGGCTGTCGCCGGCGCGGCGATGCAGGCCGAGGAGCAGCCCGAAGCGGAACCCCTGCGGCGTCTGCGCGCGATACAGCCCCTCGCGCGGCACGCTGCCCCGGCTGATGCCGTCCACGCCGCGCTTCAGCGTGTCCGAAACCGGCAGGGCGGGAATCGCGCCCTCGTGCCTCGCCAGCGCCGAAATCACCGCCTCCGCCGTGCCGGCGGGGATGAAGGGGCGCGCCGCATCGTGGATCAGCACGATGTCCGGCTCGTGAGGGGCCAGGGCTTCGAGCCCCGCCCGTACCGAATCCTGCCGCTGCGCCCCGCCGGCAACCGCTGGCAGATGCGCGATTCCCGCAAGCGCCTCGGCGAGCCGCGCCGGGTCACCCACCGGCTGCAGCAGGCTCACCAAAGGGGCGAGCGCCGCCGCGGCATGGCGCAGAACCGGCTGGCCGCACAGAATCGTATACTGTTTCGGGGTTTCGCCGCCGAAGCGCGTGCCGCTGCCGCCTGCCACCAGAATCGCGGCGATGACTGGTTTTTCCTCACTCATGGCGCGGCTTTGGCAACAGCAGGGAGAGTCGTCAACCTTGCCCCGGAGGGATGAGACCTGTATCTGCTTAAATCATGAGCAATGGCGATGAACGGCGCTTGCAACTCAAGCCGATCACCCTGGGAAGCGGGGCAAGAGCGGTCACGCTCGATCCGCCGGTCATCCTGGCGCCGATGTCCGGCGTGACCGATCTGCCCTTCCGCGAGCTGGTCAAATCGCTGGGCGCCGGGCTGGTGGTCTCGGAGATGATCGCCTCCTGGGCGATGGTGCGGGAGAACGCCAAGACCCGCCAGATGGCCGAGGTCGCCTCCGGGGGCGGCCCGTCCTCCGTGCAGCTCGCCGGCTGCGATCCCGAGGCGATGGCGGAGGCGGCGAGGATCGCCGTCGCGGGCGGGGCCGATCTGGTCGACATCAATTTTGGCTGCCCGGTGAAGAAGGTGGCGGTCGGGCAGATGGCCGGCTCGGCGCTGATGCGGGACGAAATCCAGGCCGCCAGGCTTCTCGAAGCCACGGTGAAGGCGGTCGATGTCCCGGTGACGCTGAAGATGCGCATGGGCTGGGACCGGCAGAGCCTGAACGCGCCCCGCCTCGCGCGCATCGCCCAGGATCTGGGCATCGCCATGGTCACGGTGCATGGCCGCACCCGCCAGCAATTCTACGAGGGCCAGGCGGACTGGGACTTCATCGCCTCGGTGAAGGAGGCGGTGCGGATTCCGGTGATCGTGAACGGCGACATCACCACCGAGGAGGAAGCCGCCGGGGCGCTGATGAAATCCGGCGCGGATGGGCTGATGATCGGGCGCGGCGCCTATGGCCGCCCCTGGTTTCTCGCCCAGGCATGGCATTATCTGCAAACCGGGGCGCATCTGCCCCCGCCGCCGCTGCCCCGCCAGCGCGACATACTGCTCGGCCATTACCGGGCGATGCGCGCCCATTATGGCGAAGGGCCCGGAACCCGCATCGCCCGCAAGCATATCGGCTGGTACGCGCGGGGCCTGCATGGGGCCGCCGAGTTCCGCGCCGCCGTCAACCGGCTGGACGACGCGGTGGCCACCGAGGCGCTGATCGTGGAATTCTTCGACCGCGCGATGGGAAGCGCGCCGATGAGAAGCGCCGCATGAGCGGCCTGCGCTCGCTTCCCGTCCACGCCGTGCCCGGCGCCCCGCGTCCGGCGGCGGATCCGGCGCGGATTCTCGAAGCCCTGCCCATCGCGGTGGCCGGGCTGGACGAGCAGGACTGCTTCGTCTTCGTCAACTACGCCGCCGAGGAATTCTTCGGCTCCTCCGCCGGTTTCCTGATCGGGCGCAGCCTGCTCGACCTGCTGCCGGCGGACAGCCCGGTCTTCATGCTGCTCGAACGGGCGCGCGGCCAGGGCGTCACCATCGCCGAGCACGATCTCGCCCTGGAAGGCCCCCGCATCGCCCGGCGCGAGGTCTCGCTGCAGGCGGCGCCGATGGCGGAGGCCGGCCATGTGGTGCTGACGGTGCAGGATGCCTCGGCGGCCCGCGCGCTGGATCAGCAGCTTTCCGCCCGCAACGCCGCCCGCAGCATCACCGGCATGGCGGCGGCGCTCGCCCATGAGGTCAAGAACCCGCTCTCCGGCATCCGCGGCGCCGCCCAGTTGCTCCAGGCCGGCGCCTCGCCCGAGGACCGGGAACTCACCGTGCTGATCTGCGACGAGGTGGATCGCATCCGCGCCCTGGTGGAGCGGATGGAAATGTTCGGCGACAAGCCGCCCGACTATCACGCGGTGAATATCCATCGCGTGCTGGAACATGTGCGCAAGCTCGCCCAGTCCGGCTTTGGGGCGCGGGTCCGCTTCATCGAGAGCTACGATCCATCGCTGCCGCCGGTGCTGGGCAACAGGGACCTGCTGGTCCAGCTTCTGCTCAACCTGGTCAAGAACGCCGCCGAAGCGGTCGCCGCCACCGGGCGGCCGGATGGCGAAATCCATCTCTGCACCGGCTTTCAGCATGGCGTCCGGCTCGCCACCTCGCCGTCCCGCAGCCAGCCGAATCTGCCCATCTTCATCTCGGTGCGCGACAACGGCAGCGGCATCCCGGAGGATATCCGGCGCCATCTGTTCGAGCCCTTCATCACCACCAAGGTCAATGGCAGCGGGCTCGGCCTCGCGCTGGTGGCCAAGATCGTCGCCGATCATGGCGGGCTGATCGACGTGGACAGCCGTCCCGGCCGCACCGAGTTCCGCATCCATCTGCCCGTATTCGAGGATGTCGGGGAAACCAGGCCGCGATGACGGTTCCGACCATTCTCGTCGCCGATGACGACCGCTCGATCCGCACCGTGCTCACCCAGGCGCTCGGCCGCTCCGGCTATCAGGTGCGGGCGACATCCTCCGCCGCGAC
>DASTAF010000188.1:0-2173 GCA_035713005.1 Acetobacteraceae bacterium | reverse complement strand
GGGATCGCGGCTGGTTCTGCGCTGCCCGCAGTTGTCGGAGCCATCAACCGTCGTCCGGCTGCGGGAGCGATGCGAGAAGTCTGGCCTTGACCTGTCTCGGCTCGAATTCCTCGGCCGCGCCCCGCATCGGGACTTCCTGCTCGGCTACAACGATATTGATATCGCGCTCGACCCGTTCCCCTATTCCGGCGGCCTGACCACCTGCGAGGCGCTGTACATGGGCGTGCCGGTCATCACCCTTGCCGGAGAAATTTTCGCCGCCCGCCATTCCGTCAGTCATCTGTCCAATGTGGGCCTTGATGAATGGGTTGCCACCGACACGCCGGAATATATCCGCAAGACCATCGCATTCGCTTCCGATCTGCCGGCCCTCGCGGCACTTCGCGCGGGGATGAGAAAGCGCGTGCTGGTTAGCCCCCTGTGCAACGCGCCCCGCTTCGGCCGCAGCCTCGGCGCCGGGCTGCGGCGCGCCTGGGAGGATTACTGCGCCCGTAATTCCTGACCCCACCTGCCATTCCTGCTGCACGCTGGCGGGAAATCCCCTAAACCGGATGCATCGGCAAAATGGAGGCGGCATGGAACTCGAACTTCGCGGCAAGGTGGCGGTGATTACCGGCGGCAGCGTTGGCATTGGCCTGGCGATCGCGGAAGGGCTGGCACACGAGGGGGTCGATCTTGCCCTCGTCGCCCGGGATGAGGCGCGGCTGAAGGCGGAGGCGGCACGGATCGAGTCGGAATTCGGCATCCAGGCTCATCCGGTTCCGGCCGATGTCGCGGAGGCTGAAAGCATTGGCCGCATCGTGGAGCAGGTCAGGGGTCGCTTCGGCGGCGTGGACATCCTCATCAACAATGCGGGAGCCGGCACCAACGAAACCATCATGGAGGCGCCGGACGAAAAATGGCTGCACTACTGGAACCTCCACGTCATGGCGGCGGTTCGGCTGGCGCGCGGGCTGGTGCCGATGATGCGCGCCCGCGGCGGCGGCGTCATCCTGCACAACGCCTCGATCTGCGCTGCCCAGCCGCTCTGGTACGAGCCGATCTACAATGTCACCAAGGCGGCGCTCGTCATGTTCTCGAAAACCCTCGCGAACGAGGTGATCAAGGATAATATCAGGGTAAACGCGGTCAATCCCGGCCTCGTCCTCACACCGGACTGGGTAAAGACCGCGAAGCAGCTCACCAGCGAAGGCGGGGACTGGCAGGGCTATCTTCAGGGCGTGGCCGACGAGCATGCGCCGATCAGGCGCTTCGCCTCGCCGAAGGAGATCGCCGATTTCTTTGTCTTCCTCTGCTCGGCGCGGGCGAGCTACTGTGTCGGCTCCGCCTATTTCGCCGATGGCGGCATGCTCAGGACGATTTGAATCAGGCTCCAAGAATCATCCGCCGGAGAGGTGTCCGGCGGATGGTTTTGCGGCGGCGGCTTCTACTCGGCCGCGCCGATCTTCTCCGGCTTCGCGTGCAGCTCCGCCATTTTCTGCTCGACATGGCGGGAGAAGACGTATTCGGCGGGCCGCTGCTTGTCGAGCGGGATATCCTCCGCCATCGGCCCCTCGGTGCGGATGCCCTTCACCGCCAGCGCCGCCATCTTCCAGGGCTTCTTCACGCTATCCACCACCGCCGTCGCCTCGAAGCCGGAATGAACCATGCAATCGGCGCATTTCTCGTAATTTCCGACGCCGTATTTGTCCCAGTCGGTGGTTTCCATCAGCTCCTTATAGGTCTTGGCGTAGCCTTCGCCGAGCAGATAGCAGGGGCGCTGCCAACCGAACACGTTGCGCGTCGGGTTGCCCCAGGGAGTGCATTTATAGGTCTGGTTGCCGGCCAGGAAGTCGAGGAAGAGCGGGCTCTGGTTGAACTTCCACTTCTTGCCGCGCCGCTTGCTCTCCTCGCCGCGGCGGAAAATCGCCCGGAACAGCTCCTTGGTGCGCTGGCGGTTGAGGAAATGCTCCTGATCCGGCGCCCGCTCATAGGCATAGCCCGGCGAGGTCATCACGCCGTCAATATCGAGATCGGCGACCGTGTCGAGGAAATCGGCGACGCGGTTCGGGTCCGCCCCGTCGAACAGGGTGCAGTTGATCGAAACCCGGAAGCCCTTGGACTTGGCGAGCTTGATCGCCGCGATGGCGCGGTCATACACACCCTCCTGGCTCACCGAACGGTCGTGCATGTC
>DASTAF010000187.1:0-3699 GCA_035713005.1 Acetobacteraceae bacterium | reverse complement strand
AAGGCCGTCATGGTCGGCAACGAGGTGATCCTGCGCCGCAACCTGACGGTGGAGCAACTCGCCGAAGACATAAACTATGTGAAGCAGCGGGTGCATGTGCCGGTCTCGACCGCCGAGCCCTGGCATGTCTGGTTGCATCATCCGGAGTTGGTGAAGGCGGTGGATTTCATTACCGTGCATCTGCTGCCTTACTGGGAGGGCGTGCCGGAGCAGGATGCGGTGCAGAACGCGATGCACCGGCTGCATCAGCTCCAGCGGCGCTTCCCCGGCAAGCGCATCGTCATCGGCGAGATCGGCTGGCCGTCGGACGGCATCGATATCGGCGGCGCCCGCGCCTCGAATGTGCTGCAGGCGCGCTTCCTGCGCGATTTCTTCAACGTCGCGCAGAAGCAGCATCTGAGCTACTTCGTGATGGAAGCCTTCGATCAGCCCTGGAAGACCAGCTTCGAGGGCCGGGCCGCCGGCTACTGGGGCATGTACACGCTGCACCGCCATCAGAAATGGTCGCTCACCGGGGCGGTCAGCCAGAATCCGGCCTGGCTCGCCTGGGCGCTGGGCAGCGTGCTGCTCGCCTTCGCCGCGACCTTCGCCCTGCTCTCCCGCCGGCCTGACCTGCGCCTGCCGGGCAAGATCGTCTTCGCCGGGCTGGTGGAAGGCTTCGCCGCCGCGCTTGCCTCCCTGCTGATGGCGATGGGCGAGACCTATCTCTCCTGGAGCGCCGCGCTGGTGTGGGGCGCGCTGGCCGCGGGGCAGGGGCTGCTGTTGTTTCTCCTGATCGCCGACAGCTTCGATCTGGTGGAGACGATCTTCGGCCGGGTGAAGAAGCGCCACTACGAGCCGGTGCCCGCGCCGCACGGAGCGAAGCTGCCCAAGGTTTCCCTGCATCTGCCCATCTGCAACGAGCCGCCGCACATGGTGCGCCAGACGCTCGATGCGCTCGCCGCCCTCGATTACGAGAATTTCGAGGTGCTGGTGATCGACAACAACACCATGGACCCGCGCGCGTGGGAGCCGGTGGCCGAGCATTGCGCCCGCCTCGGGCCGAAATTCCGCTTCTTCACCCTGGGCAGATATCCCGGCTTCAAGGCGGGCGCGCTTAACTTCGCGCTGCGGGAAACCGCGCCCGATGCCGAGATCATCGGCGTGCTCGACAGCGACTATATCGTCGATCCCGATTGGCTGCGCTGCATGGCCCCCGCCTTCGCCGATCCGCGCGTGGGCTTCACCCAGAGCCCGCAGGATTACCGGGACAATGACGGCTCGCTCTTCAAGCGCCTGATGTTCTGGGAATATGCCGGATTCTTCCATCTCGGCATGGTCAGCCGCAACGAGCGCAACGCCATCATCCAGCATGGCACCATGACGCTGATCCGTGCCGAGGCGCTGAAGAAGGAAGGCGGCTGGGCTGAATGGTGCATCACCGAGGACAGCGAATTGGGGCTGCGCCTGTTCCGCGAAGGCTACGAGGCAGTCTATTCGAAGAAGAGCTTCGGTCGCGGCGTGATGCCGGATGATTTCAACGCCTTCCGCAAGCAGCGCTACCGCTGGGCCTATGGCGCGATGCGGATCACCCGCAGGCACTGGAAGGCGCTGCTCTCGCCCTTCAACCGCGAACTCACCCTTGGCCAGCGCTGGCATTTCATCACCGGCTGGCTGCCCTGGATCGGGGATGCGCTGGGTCTCGGCTTCCTGTTCATGGGGCTGGCCTGGTCGGCGGGGCTGATCTTTGATCCCGTGCGTTTCGAGTTCCCGATCATCCTGTTCATGCTGCCCTCGATCGGCCTGTTCGCCTTCAAGATCGTGCAGATCCTGGCGCTCTATTCCAGCCGCGTGCCCTGCTCACGCATGGACCGGCTGGGCGCGGCGGTGACCGGCCTCGCCCTCTCGCACACCATCGGCAAGGCGGTGTGGAAGGGCTTCACTTCCAACAAGCTGCCCTTCCTGCGCACGCCGAAGATGAAGGACGCGCCGGCCCTGGTGCAGGGGCTGGTAATGGCGCGGGAGGAGTTGGCACTGCTGGCGCTCACATGGGCCGCCCTGCTCGGCGTGGGTTTCGTGCATCACTGGGCGACGCCGGAAACCCGGCTGTGGTGCCTGGTGCTGTTCACCCAGTCCCTGCCTTATCTTGCCGCCGTTTCCGTCTCGATCCTGGCCGCCATGCCTGCGAAGGCGCTGCCCGCTAAGGCGCAGGCGCTGCCTGCCCCGGCGCCGCTGGCCGAGCTACGCCTGCCGCTCTCGGCCCGCACCGCGGCGGGGGACTGATCTCCGAGCCGATCCGGTCTCGCCGGTTGCAGAACGATCCGGGATGGGATATGTCCCGTCCCGGGTCACGCCCCCCCACCGGGGCGCTTTTCTTCTGCAAGGGAGAGCCATATGCCAGAAGCCATTGCCGCGCCGGCAAAGCCGCGCCTTCGTCCTCATAATCCGAATTTCGCCTCCGGGCCTTGCGCCAAGCGGCCGGGCTATTCGCTCAGCGCCCTGGAAGGCGCCATGCTCGGGCGCAGCCATCGCGCCAGGCAGCCCAAGGCAAAGCTCGCCGAGGTGATCACCCGGTCCCGCGGCATTCTCGGCATGCCGGCGGACTGGCGGCTCGGCATCGTTCCCGCTTCCGATACCGGTGCGGTCGAGATGGCGCTGTGGTCCCTGCTCGGGGCGCGGCCGGTCGATGTGCTAGCCTTCGAAAGCTTTTCCGAAGCCTGGGCCACCGATATCGTCAAGCAATTGAAGCTCGCGGATGCGCAGGTGCTGTCCGCTCCCTATGGCGCGCTGCCCGATCTGGCACAGGTCGATTTCACCCACGACGTCGTGCTGGCCTGGAACGGCACCACCTCCGGCGTGCGCATCCCGAATGGCGACTGGATTCCCGCGAGTCATGATGGGCTGGTGATCGTCGATGCCACCTCGGCGGCCTTCGCAATGAAGCTGCCCTGGGACCGGATCGATGTCGTCACCTGGTCCTGGCAGAAGGTACTGGGTGGTGAGGCGGCTCATGGCATGCTGGCGCTTTCCTCGCGCGCCGTGGCGCGGCTCGAATCCCACAAGCCCGCCTGGCCGCTGCCGAAGATCTTCCGCCTCACCAAGGGCGGCAAGCTGATCGAGGGCATCTTCGCCGGGGACACGATCAACACGCCGTCGATGCTCGCGGTCGAGGATGCGCTGGACAGCTTGAAATGGGCGGAAGGCATTGGCGGGCTGCCGGCGCTGATCGCGCGCTGCGAGGCCAACCTTGCCGCCATCGCCGGATGGGTCGCGGGCAATGACCGGGTGGAATTTCTGGCGCGTGATTCGGCCACCCGCTCCTGCACCTCGATCTGCCTGAACATCGCTGCACCCTGGTTCACGGCTCTGGACGCGGAGAATGCCGCCAAGGCGGCAAAGCGTGTCGCGGCGCTGCTGGAGGCGGAGGGCGTTGCTTATGACATTGCCGCCTATCGCGACGCGCCGCCGGGCCTGCGCATCTGGGGCGGGGCGACGGTCGAGACCGCCGATACCAAGGCGCTGCTGCCCTGGATCGACTGGGCCATCGACACCGCCGCCGCCGAAACCGCCGCGAAGGTCTGAGAAAATGCCGAAGGTACTGATCAGCGACAAGCTTTCCCCCGCCGCGCTCGACATCTTCACGCGCCGGGGCATCGAGACCGTGGTGAAGACCGGCCTTACCCCCGCCGAGCTTCGCGCCATCATCGGCGAGTTCGACGG
>DASTAF010000186.1:0-3933 GCA_035713005.1 Acetobacteraceae bacterium | reverse complement strand
GCGATCGACGCTCTGCCGCCAATCCATAAGGATCCGTTCGATCGGCTTCTTGTTGCCCAAGCCACGGTCGAAGGAATCACGCTGCTGACCAATGATGGAATGGTGGCCAGCTATCCAGGACCGGTACGGCTCGTATAGGGGGTTGCTCGCCATTCTGCGAGTGTCCTGGCATCGTCGAGGAAGTGACCGGATGTCGCCGCAGCCGCGTCTTCGACTGTCGCCGTTACCTCGTCATCCTCAGCGAAGGCACAGACTCGTTGCCGACCTCCTGATCGACCCACAGCAAAAGCTCGTCCTTGCGTCTGGAAAGCGTCACTCTTGCCTCTTGCCGACTTCTGCTGCTTGGGTGGGATGGCGCGATGGAATGTGAGCTCGACGATGGAACAAGGGCCGATTTTGCGGCTTGTTCTCCTTTAGAATTGGTCTGGCTCTAGCCGAGATGACATCATGAAGCTGCTCATCATTGAGGATGAACGAAAAACCACAGCCTTTCTCGAGAAGGGTCTGGAGGAGAACGGCTTCAGTGCCGATGTCGTCAGCGACGGCGATGCCGGCGCTTCAGCGGCCCGCGAGGCAGATTATGATCTAATCATCCTCGACGTCGTGCTGCCGGGGCGGGATGGATGGTCGGTGCTCAGGGAGCTGCGGCAGCGCCGGAACGACACACGGGCGATCTTTCTCACGGCGCGGGACGGCGTAGCCGACCGCGTCCACGGTCTCGAACTTGGAGCGGATGACTACATCATCAAGCCGTTCACCTTCTCCGAGCTGCTGGCGCGCGTAAGGACGATCCTGCGGCGCGCCGCCCTTGCCCGCCAGGACCCGATTCTTCGGGTGGCGGATCTCGAGATCGACCTGCACGGCTACAGGGCCGCCCGGCAGGGCCGGACACTCGAGCTGACGCCCAAAGAATTCCTGCTCCTGTCGCTGCTCGCCCGGCGCAGCGGCCATCCGATCTCGCGCACGCTGATCGCCGAGCAAGTCTGGGGGATCAATTTTGACAGCGGCATGAACGTGGTGGATGTCCACATGCACCGCCTCCGCGTGAAGGTGGATGATTTGTTCGACCATAAGCTCATCCACACGGTGCGCGGCATTGGCTATGTTCTTGAAGACCGCTCCCATGCCTGAGCACGCCCTGCTGCGCAGAGTCGCCCAGCCCGGCGGCGGCTCAATGATGATGCGGATGACCGCCTGGTACGCGGGCAGCAGCTTCCTGCTCATCCTGATCGCCACCGCCTTCCTGTATTGGAGCGTAGCGGCGAGCCTGCGGGCTGAGGACCGGCAGGTTCTGATAAGCACGGCGGCCAATCTTCGATATTTTATGAGCGGGCAGGCGGGATGGGGCAAGGCCCGACGCATGCTGGCCTCCTCGGCGAACCCGTTTAAGGGAAAGCGGCTGATCTGGATCAGAATCCTCGGGCGGGACGGACGAACCGAGCTGGAGACGGGCGGCATGGACCAAACCCTGCCGGTTCCGGATTTTCCGGCCTTGACGGCGGCTGGGCCGCATCGGCAGATCATTCGCATCATCCAGACCCGTTCGGGCAAGCTGTTCCAGACATTGAGCGCCCACATGCCAGGGTGCGGTGGGGAAGGGCGGATATTTCAGATCGCCATGGACCGCACTGACGATCAGCGCCTTCTGACGCGCTACCGGGAACGGCTGTTGCTGGTGTTGACCGCCTCTCTCGCCTTCTGCGCAACGATCGGTTTCGCGATCGCCCGGAGCGGGATGCGCCCGGTCGAGCACATCATTATAACGGCCGAGAATATCCGTTCCTCCACGCTGCACGAGCGCATCGAGCTTGCCGGACTTCCCAACGAGTTGCAATCACTGGCGGGGACGTTCAACAGCATGCTCGACCGACTGGAGGAATCCTTTGCCCAGATTTCTCAATTCTCCGCCGACGTTGCCCACGAGCTGCGCACCCCGGTCAACAACCTCCGGGGAGAAATCGAAGTGGCCCTGGGGAGGGCGCGCTCCCTTGATGAATACCGGGACGTACTGGGCTCGGCTCTGGAAGAGTGCGCACGTATTGGCCGAGTGATCCAAAGCCTGCTCTTTCTCGCGCGCGCCGAGACGGCCGGGGAAAGCCCCCATTTCGAACTCCTGGATCTGAACCATGAGGTTGCATCCATTGTGGAATTCTACGAAGCAGCTGCCGCCGAGGCGGGGGTCGTGCTTTCGCAAGAGACGCCGGAGGGGTCCGTCGCCCTGCTCGACCGGACGCTGTTTCAGCAGGCGATCGGCAATCTGGTCGCCAATGCCATCGCCCATACGCCGGGCGGGGGGCATGTGGCGCTGCGGTCGCGGCGCGAAGGCGCGATGCTGCGCGTTGAAGTGGTCGATACCGGCAAAGGCATCGCGCCGGAGCATCTTCCCCACGTTTTCAACCGCTTCTACCGAGCTGACCGGGCTCGGTCGAGCACCGGCGGGAATTCTGGCCTTGGTCTTGCCCTGGTCAGAAGCATCGCGGCGCTTCACGGGGGTCAGGTAGAAATCGAAAGTGAACTCGGCCAGGGCACCCGGGTCGTGCTGGCGCTGCCGTTGATGGAGCCCCCGCAGGATCATCCCTCGGATCCGCTCCTGCCAATGTAACGGAACTGTGATTCCATTCTGACGGAATCGTCAGATTGGCGTTCGGGAAACGTCAGCTTAGCAGGATAAAGCCCGGCCATGGGTCCGCTCGCATCACGAAGCCGAATGATTCGATTCAAGGTCAGGAGGCTACCCGGCCTCGCGCTGCTGCTGCCGGGACTGTTGGCCGGCTGCGCGCATTACACCGCGCGCCCGATCGACCCTGCCCTCAGCGCCAGGGCGCTGAAGGCGCGGCGGCTGAACGATCCCAGGCTGCTGCGGTTTCTCTCGGCGATGGGGCGCGGCGCGCCACCGGACTGGAATATCGGCACGCTCACCCTGGTCGCGCTCTACGAGCGGCCGGACATCAGGATCGCCGATGCCAATTACGCGCTGGCGAAGGGCGGCCTGACCACGGCGGCGGTCATTCCGAACCCGATCCTGGGCCTCAGCCCGACCTATAACACGGTGGGCCTGCCCGCGCCGATCAAGGTGGGGCCGATCGTCACCTTTCTGATCAGCAGCTTCGGCGCCCGCGGCGCGACCATGGCGGCGGCGCGGGCCGAAATCGCCGCCTCGCGCGAGCTGATCGGCAGCGCGGCGTGGCGGGAGCGGGCAAGGGTGCGGAACGCCCTGCTGGCGGTGTGGCAGGCCCGGGCGCAGGCGAGGCTGGCCCAGCAATCGGCGCGTCTCGCGGAAGCGAGCCTCGCCGTGCTGTCGCAGCGCTACAGCGCGGGCATGGTCTCGGCCAGCGCGCTGATCCTGCAAAGACTGACCGCGGAGCAGGCGGATTTCGCCGCCACCGAGGCATCCCGGCGGGAGCGTCTGGCCCGGGCAGGCCTCGCTGCGGCGCTCGGACTCCCCGAGGCGACGCTTCGCGGCGTCAGCCTTGATCTTTCGGCCTTCGGCCATGTCCGCAAGCCGCGCGCCCTCGCTGTTCTGGAGCGGCGGGCGCTGGCCGCGCGCCCCGCAATACGGGCGGCGCTGGCGCGATACGCGGCGGCGCAGGACCGGCTGCGGGCCGCCATCGACGAGCAGTATCCGGCTTTCGATATCGGGCCCGGCTATCATTATGACCAGGGCAGCAACAAGTTCATCCTCGCCCTCTCGGTGCCGCTGCCGGTCTTCAACCAGAACCAGGGCCCCATCGCCCAGGCGCGGGCAAGGCGGCGGCTGGCGGCGGCGCAATTCGATCAGGTCCAGCAGCGGGTGCTAGCCCGCATTTCTCACCGGGTCGCCGTTCGTTGCGAAATCTTAGCGGTGTTTTGATAAGGAGTCAGCGGCCGGATGATCGGCTGGCTTTTGCCCGAGTAAGCGCGGTTTCGGGACGCGGTTTTCCGAGGCCGCGATCG
>DASTAF010000185.1:0-4332 GCA_035713005.1 Acetobacteraceae bacterium | reverse complement strand
GCAGTTCTTCGGCCGCGAGCCTGCCCGCAACGTCAACCCCGATGAGGTAGTGGCGATCGGTGCCGCAGTCCAGGGCGCGGTGCTGAAGGGCGACGTCAAGGACGTGCTGCTGCTGGATGTCACCCCGCTCTCGCTCGGCATTGAGACGCTGGGCGGCGTGTTCACCCGGCTGATCGACCGCAACACCACCATCCCGACCAAGAAAAGCCAGGTCTTCTCGACCGCCGATGACAACCAGACGGCAGTGACCATCAAGGTGTTCCAGGGCGAGCGGGAGATGGCGGCGGATAACAAGCTACTCGGCCAGTTCGACCTGATGGGGATTCCCCCCGCGCCGCGCGGCGTGCCGCAGGTCGAGGTGACTTTCGATATCGACGCGAACGGCATCGTCTCCGTCTCGGCCAAGGACAAGGCGACGGGCAAGGAGCAGCAGATTCGCATTCAGGCTTCCGGCGGCCTGAGCGAACAAGATATCGAACGCATGGTGCGGGATGCCGAAGCGAACGCAACCGCCGACAAGGCAAGGCGCGAGCAGATTGAGGCGCGCAACCAGGCGGACAGCCTGATCCATCAGGTCGAAAAGACCCTGAGAGATGCGGGTGACAAGGTTTCCGCCCAGGAGCGGGGCGAGGCCGAGGCGGCCATCGCTGCGACCCGCAGTGCGCTCGACAGCAACGACGTGGCAGCGCTGAAATCGGCGACCGAGCGGCTTTCGCAGGCGGCGATGAAAGTTGGCGAGGCCATGTATAAGGCGAGTCAACCGGAAGCCGGGGTACAGGCCGGCGCGGGACAGACCGAAACCGGCCCCAACGGCGAGAAGGTCGTCGATGCCGAGTTCGAGGATGTCGAGGACAAAAAGAAGTCGGCGTAAATCTAACGGATCATTTAGATTCGCGTCGCCAAGTGATATACAGCGGTCCCGGGCCGGCCACGGCCCGGGATTGTTGATTTCATACCGGGATAAGTTCCCCCAGGAATAATCCAGATGCCGAAACAAGATTACTATGCCACGCTCGGCATAGCTCGCGGGTCCAGTGCGGACGAGATGAAAAAGGCTTACCGCAAGCTCGCGATGCAATATCATCCCGACCGCAATCCGGGGGATCATGCGGCGGAGCAGAAATTCAAGGAAATCAACGAGGCCTATGACGTTCTGAAGGACGATCAGAAGCGGGCGGCCTATGATCGCTTCGGCCATGCGGCCTTCGAGAACGGCGGCGGTGGTGGGGGCTTCGGCGGCGGCTTCAGCGGCTTCGAGGGCGGAATCGGCGATATTTTCGAGCAGATGTTCGGTGAGGCGATGGGCGGTCGCCGAGGCGGCCGTACCGCCCATGCAGGCGCCGACATCCGCGCCGCGGTCGAAATTGATCTCGCCCAGGCCTTCACCGGAACCAAGGCGGAGGTGCGCGTCCCCACCCGGGTAAAGTGCGATGCCTGCGACGGCACCGGATCGGCCGACAAACAGGCCGCCAAGGATGCCTGCCCCACCTGCGGCGGCAGCGGGCGGATCCGGGGGCAGCAGGGATTCTTCGTGGTCGAACGCACCTGCCCCACCTGCGGCGGCAGCGGGCGCACTATCCGCAACCCATGCCGCGTCTGCAGTGGCGCGGGCACGGTCCCGCGCGAGCGCACGCTTTCGGTCACTATTCCCGCCGGCGTCGAGGATGGCACCCGCATCCGCCTCTCCGGCGAGGGTGAGGCAGGCGGACGCGGTGCGCCGCCGGGCGATCTGTATGTTCATGTCTCCATCAGCCAGCACCCGATCTTCCAGCGCGACGGCGCCAATATCTTCTGCCGCGTTCCCCTGCGCATGACCCAGGCCGCCCTGGGGGGCGAGATCGAGGTACCGGTGATCGACGGCTCCCGCGCCAAGGTGAAAATCCCGGCGGGGACGCAGACGGGCGATCAGTTCCGCCTGCGCGGCAAGGGCTTCTCGGTGCTGCGCAGCGTCAGCCGGGGCGACATGTATATCCAAGTGGCGGTGGAAACTCCTCAGAACCTCACCCGGCGCCAGCGCGAGTTGCTGGAGGAGTTCGAGGCGGAGGCCGATTCGCACAAGACCGGCAGCCCTGAGCATGAAGGCTTCTTCAGCAAGGTGCGCGAATTTTTCGACGGCCTAGGCTGAGCGGGCGACAGGACGTTACAGATTGTTGCGCGATGGCCACTTCTTCCGGCCCGGCCGGCGGTGTATATCCGGTGCCGAATGAGTCAGGATGCCGCATGATAAAGCTCGCCACGCCGATTGCCGGCCTCGCCTTGCTGCTGGGACTTTCCGCATGCGCGGTGCAGCCGCCGGCCGGCCCCACCGTCGTCGCTATGCCGGCACCAGGAATGCCCTTCAGCACCTTCCAACAGGATGACCAGACCTGCCGGTACTATGCCTCGCAGCGCACCGGGAATGGCGGCCCCGCCTATGCTGCGGGCCAATCCTCCACCAATACCGCGATCGGCGGCACGCTGCTCGGCACCGCGGCGGGAGCCTTGCTCGGCGCCGCCGGAGGCAATGCGGGCGTGGGCGCGGCCATCGGCGCGGGCTCGGGCCTGCTGCTCGGCAGCGCCGCCGGGGGAGGCAATGCCCAAAATGCCGCGGATTCGCTGCAGGCCCAGTACAACGTAGCCTATGCCCAATGCATGGTAGGCCATGGTGCGCAGATGCAGGGGCCGCCGCCTCCCTATTACGGCGGCGGCTATTATGGCCCGCCTCCCTCCCCCTACGCGCCTGGCTATTAGCCTTCATATCAACGACCGCATCAGCAACTGGGCACCCCCTGGAGGGTGGCCGGTCGGTGGAACCCGGATAAGGCTCGCGGGGCGGAGCAGGCGGCGCGTATCGAACTGGTCCCTCGCTCCTTCCCTTCTCCTCCACGCGGCGCTGCTGGCGCTGCTGATTCTCTCCTTTCACCGCCGGAAACCGCCGCTGATATTTCCTCAGGAAGGCGTAGCGGTGGTTTTCCAGAGCACGGGCATAACCAAGGCCGCTCCTCATAACGCGGCGCCCGAGGCGGCAAGGCGCGCGCCGCCGGTGGAGGCGGAAGCGCCTCCGCGTGCCCTGCCGCCTCCTCCCGCTCCGGCTCCAGCTCCGCGACCGAAAGCGCCTCCGGTAGCGGAGGCCCAGCTTCCCGAAGTCCATCTGAAGGCGCCGATGCCGAGCTATCAGTACCGGCCTCAGCCGAAATCAGTGCCCCGGCAGTCCCATCCGAGGCCCGTGCGGAAGATGCCGCCCTTCATCGCCATGGGGCCGATGTCCTATCATGGCACGCCCAACCCCTCTCCCTCGCTCAATCCTGGCCATCAGGGGCTCAATCTTCAGGTCGCGCAGTCGGATCTGTCGAATCCTTCCCCATCGATCGTGTTCAAGGGCAAGGCCGGGGCGGATTGGGAAAGCGCCTTCAGCCGATGGGTCCACCGCCATGCCTATTATCCGCAGGCGGCGGCGGATAACGGCGAATCAGGCAGCGTCACCGTGCGCATCGTGGTGAGCCGCGACGGCCGCGTGCGCTCCGCCAAACTGCTGAAAAGTTCCGGCGCGCCGCTGCTCAACATGGCATGGTACGGGCTGCTGCAGCATGCCGACCTGCCGCCGTTCCCACCCGGCTCCTCGGCGAAGACCGAAACCGTCACCGCTACCATGCACTTCATCCTGATCCATTGAGCTTGGCGGAATTCCCATGATCACCATCTTCCGGCCATGACATTTCCCGCTTCAGATCATTTCGACGGCACCCATTTCTTCAATCCCGAGGCCACCAGGCGTCCCGCCAAGCGCGGCAGGGTTTCGTTCCTCCGCTGGATCACCCGCCGCGAGGGGCGGGCGGAGTGGCCGAAGCATGTCGAGAACAAGGCCTATCCGCCGCCGCCGGAGCGGATCGAGCCCGGCACCGCGGCTCTCACCTTCATCGGTCATTCCACCTTCCTGATCCGCCTGCCGGGCCTGACCCTGCTGACTGATCCGATTTTCTCGAAGCGTTGCTCGCCCGTTCAATGGGCCGGGCCGAAGCGTGTCCGCGCCCCAGGGATCGCGCTGGCCGACCTGCCCCGGCCCGATGCCATCCTGCTGTCGCACAATCATTACGATCATCTGGATCTGAACAGCCTGCGCGGGCTGAGGAAGCGGTTCGGCGCCATTCCCATCATCACCCCGCTCGGCAACCGCTCCTGGCTGACGGCGAAGGGGCTGGGGCCGGTGACGGAGCTGGACTGGTGGCAGAGCCACACGCTGCTGGACGCGGAGATCATCGCCACCCCGGCCCGCCATTTCGCCGCCCGCACCCTGCGCGACCGCAACGAAACGCTCTGGTGCGGCTATCGCATCCGTCACCAGGGGCGGCAGGT
>DASTAF010000184.1:0-3148 GCA_035713005.1 Acetobacteraceae bacterium | reverse complement strand
CCGGTGGCGGGCAGCCAGCCCGCGTTGATCATCGACAGCAGCCAGGTCGTGAGGGCGAAGCCGAACAGCCCCAGCGGGGCCGGATTGGCCAGTTTCATGGTTTCTCCCGGATTTCAGCAATATTTTGTTTCAGCGGTATTTTGTTATAGCCCGCCCACTATTATCCGGGAGCGTTGCGATGGCAACCTGATTCTGGCCGGTTCCGCCCGGTCAGGAAGCGCCGCCGAAGCCGAGGAATCCCGCCGAGGGATTGGGCATGCCGGGATTGGCCGGAGCCGGGGGCCGGGCGGGAGAGGCGGGAATCCGCGCCGGCGCCATCCGCCTGTGGTGAGCCCGAACATGGCTGGCGGCGGTTATCACCGGGGCTGGTCGCGGGGCCAGCTCCGGCGCCGCCGAGCCGCCGCCATCGGCTTCGCGCATCGACAGCAGCATGAAGGTGATGTTGTTGTGGTTCAGCGCGATCGACATCTCGAGCGGCGTCTCGCCCAGCGCGTTCCTCGCCCCGAGATCGGCCCCGCGGCTGATCGCGGCGCGGGCCTCGGCGTAGTTGCCGTGGTTGATCGCGGTGAACAGGACCTTGGTCGGGTCCTCGTTCTCGATCTGCACCTGCGAGCTGGTGGTGCTGTTCAGCTTTTCCGCCCCCGGCAGGCCGGGCGGAGGCGGCTGATCGCCCTCCATCGGCCTGGGATGCGGCAGCCCCCCCATCGGCGCGGCGGGATTGAGCCCGGCTCCGGCCATCTGCGCATGGGCCGGAAGGATGAGGCCGGCCAGGGCAAGGGCGCCGGCCAGGGAGGATATCGTGACGATCGGGCGGGACATGCGGATCATGCGCTCCCTTAGCCGATTAGCGGTTGAGCCACCAGAAGCCCGCGTTCAAATATGTCGCGAAAAGCGCCCATCCGAGATAGGGCACCATCAGCCAGGCGGCCAGCGGGTCGATCGGCCGGAAGCGCCGTATGGTCAGGACGATCATTGCATCCAGGCCGAGAATGACCGCGAGCGCCGGCCCCGGCAGATGGCCGGCGAAGAATACCGGCGTCCAGGCGGCATTGAAGGCGAGCTGCCATCCCCAGACCGAAAGAGCCTGGTTGTGCCATGGCTGCAGCCAGACGCGCCAGGCCGCCAGGGCCATCATGAGATAGAGGGTGGTCCAGACGGGGCCGAACACCCAGTCAGGCGGGGTGAGCGGCGGATGGAGCAGCAGGCGATACCAGGGCTTGATGTTCGGCACCGTGAGAACGCCATCCGCGACCGCGACCAGCAGGCACAGGGCGACGAACCCGGCCAGGGCCAGCAACTGCGCGCCTCGACGATGGCGCCCTTCGGGTCGGTCTGGATTACGGAAAGCACGCCCCTCCTCAACTTCTTCCGAATTTAGACCGGACGCATCAAAATGCAAACGTTCCGTGACCGCTTCGGGAATTTTATCGCGGCTTCGGAGCCAGGGCCGCGCCGAGCCGCTCCAGCGCCGGCGCCGCCGCCTCGCCGCAGGCAGCCTCCAGCGAGCGATAGGCCGCGAGCACCGCCTCCCCCAGCTCCGTCAGCCGGGCGCCGCCGCCATGGGCGCCACCCTTCGCCGCCTCGACCAGAGGCGAGGCGAAGCCGCTGTTCATGTCCTCGACCAACTGCCAGGCGCGCTTGTAGCTCATCGCCAGGCGCCGGCCCGAGGCGGCGATGGAGCCGGTTTCGGCGATGCCGGCCAGCAGGTCGGCCCGTCCGGGGCCGAGCACCAGCCGGTCCGCCAGCACCACCCTGATCCGCAGCCCCGGCCGATCCGCATGACGCACCCTGACCATGGGCCCGATTAAATCACTTCGGGCCGGGCTTGACGATATAGCTGATTGACCATATCGAAAGGCAGCGAAAAAGGGGCGGCGCATGAATTTCGGACGGCGTGAACTCGTGGCTGGAATGGGGGCCGGGCTTGCCGCCTCCGCGGCACCGGCCTTCGCGGCGGCGCGGACGCTGACGGTGGCCTATGCAGGATCGATGGGCGTGCTGATGGACCGCGGGCTGGGGCCGGCATACGAGAAATCCGCGCGGACCCGGTTCCGCGGCATCGGCAAGGGAGCCTTCGCGCTGGCGCATCTGCTCGAAGCAGGAACGATGAAGGCGGATGTCTTCGTCTCGATCACCGAAGGGCCGATGAAGCTGCTGCAGAAGGCGGGGCTGATCGGGAAGGCCGTTCCCGTCGCGGCCACGGCGATGGTGCTGGCCTATTCAACGAAATCGCGCTTCGCGAAGCAGTTGGAATCGGCGGTGAAGGGGCGGATTCCCTGGTACAAGGTGATGGGCGAGGAAGGCTTCCGCTTCGGCCGCACCGATCCGCGCACCGACCCGCAGGGGCGCAACATCCTGTTCACCTTCCAGCTCGCCGGGCGCTATTATCATCATCCGCGGGCGATCCCGGCGCTGCTCGGGCTGCCGGTCAACCCCAGACAGATATTCACCGAGCCCTCGCTGCTCGCGCGCCTCACCGCCGGGGAGCTGGATGCCGCCTCCGCCTATGAGAGCGGGGCGAAATCGCTGAACCTGCCCTTCGTTCCGCTGCCGCCGCAGATCAATCTCGGCGATCCGGCGATGGCGAGGAACTGGTACGACCGCGCGGCCATCACCCTCACGGTGAAGGGCAAGCCCAGGACAGTGCATCCCGAGCCGCTGGTCTTCTACGCGGCGGCGCTGAAGAATGCCGCCAATCCACAAGGCGCCGCCGATTTCCTCAGGCTGATGGCCGGCAGGCAGGGGCAGGCGATATTCCGGCGCCACGGCTATAATCCGGCGCCTTGAGCCGCATCGGCGTCAGCATCAGCGCCATCACCGCGGGGATCGTGCTGATCCTGCTCGCCGCGCCGTTCACCACCATCCTCACCGGCACGGACTGGCGGCACTTCAGCCTGGGCGCCGAGGATATCGACGCGATCCTGACCTCGATCGGCCTCGGGCTGGTTTCACTGATCCTGATCGCGCTGCTGGGAACGCCGGTCGCCGCATGGCTCGCCGCCGCCCCGCCCGGCCGCCACCGCGCGGCGCAGATCCTGGTGCTGCTGCCCCTGCTGACGCCGCCGCTGGCTCTCGGCATCCTGCTCGCCACCTTCTATGGCGGCTCCGGCATCGCGGGGCGGCTCGGCGCCAATCTCACGAACAACCG